>JAQFVJ010000254.1 GCA_029439525.1 Caballeronia sp. BR6202001591004 | reverse complement strand
TCGTCGTCGGCATCGGCGTGGGCTCGAGCGAGAGCGCGGCGCGACGCATCGCGGCATCGGCGGCCGGCGTCGCCGCGCAATAGTCGGACGGACGCGCGATGTCCTGCACAGAACGCGCTGGCGACGCTACGGCTACGCGCGATATGCCGACGAAGACGGTGCATTCGGCGCCTTCGCCATTTCAGCGACAGCGGCGGGATTGGTTTCGGCGTTGCCGGGAATCACGATGGCGCCGCTGTCCCGCTGCGCGAACGCAACCGGCGCGGCACACACGAAAGCGCCACGTCGAGCGACACGCTCGCCGCACCGCGCGCCGAACGGCCGAGCACGCCGACGGCGGCGGCGAAACGGCGCGCGACGCCCTGCGCTTTACGCGCATCGGCTTCGGACGGATGCCTGACGGACCTGCTCATTTCGTTTCTTTCCCTGACACGCGACGTATCGATTCGGTGCGATTCGCGCTTCGAAACCAGGACGGACAGGCAGATCGAATTTCTAGATATCCGCCGTCGCGGCCAAGCGTCGAATAGAGGCCCGGTTCCCCGGTTATTCGTCGGATTAGTTATTGCGCACCGCTCCTAAGGCGTGTCATACAAAAAGGCCTCGGCGGCGCCGGAGCCTTTAGCGTCACACCAGCGAAACACGTTACTCGAGCGAGCCGGGCTCTGATCCGGCAGGGAGAAACCGGGATGCTAGACAGACTCGACAAGGAATCCGCGTTCGGCCGCGAGGCGCTCGACGTGCGCGCGTACCGGCAGGAATTGCTGTCGTCGAATATCGCCAACGCCGACACGCCCGGCTACAAGGCACACGACGTCGACTTCTCGACCGCGCTCGCGGGCGCGCTCAAGCAGAACGGCGCGGCGTCGAACACCTCGACGCTGGCGATGGCGAAGCCGGTTTCCGTCAGCACGAGCGGTGGCCTCGCCGTGACGGCGCAAGGACACATGTCGGACAACGCGACGTTCACCGCGTCGGGTGGCACGACCGACGACTACGGCAAGTTGCAGTACCGCGTGCCGAGCCAGCTGTCGCTCGACGGCAACACGATGGATCTGGACGCCGAGCGCGTGCAGTTTGCCGACAACTCGCTGTACTTCGAGGCCGGCATGATGGTGTTGTCGTCGCAGATCAAATCGATGCTTTCGGGGATTACGTCGAACAGCTAAGGACATAGGAGAAAACACAAGTGTCCAACCTGATGAACATCTTCAACGTGGCCGGTTCGGCGATGTCGGCTCAGGCGCAGCGCCTGAACGTCACCGCATCGAACCTCGCTAACGCGGACAGTACGAGAGGCCCGACGGTCAGCCCTACAAGGCCAAGCAGGTCGTGTTCGAGGTCGATGCGCTCGGCGGCGCGCGCTCCGGCTCCGGCCAGCAAGTGGGCGGCGTTGACCGGCGTCGTCGACGATCCCAGCCCCATGAAAACCAGCTATGACCCGAGCAACCCGGCGGCGAACGCGGACGGCTATGTAACGCTGCCCAACGTCGGGCCGGTGCAGGAAATGGTTAACATGATTTCCGCGTCGCGTTCCTATCAGGCCAACGTCGAGACGCTCAACACCGCCAAGCAATTGATGCTCAAGACCCTGACCATCGGCACCTGACGAAACCTGAGAACCCAAGCAACCCAACGTGAGCTCCTCCAGCACCACCATCGGCAGCAGCGGCACTACCGTGTCGCAGACGCTGCTCGACACGATGAACGGCACGTCCTCGACTTCGTCGAGGTCGTCTTCCAGCAGTTCGACCGGCACGACGTCCCGCCGACATGCAGAACAAAACACGTTCCTCACGCTGCTCGTCACGCGAAGCACCAGGATCCGACCAACCCGGCCGACAGCTCGCAGATGACCGCGCAGCTCGCCGCCATCAACACGGTTCAGGGCATCTCGAACCTGAACACGTCGCTGAGCTCGCTCGCTACGCAACTGTCCGCCGGCCAGGCGCCGCAGGCCGCGATGCTGATCGGCTCGAACGTGCTGGCCTCGGGCAAAAACGTCACCGTGTCCAACGGCGCGGCATCGACCTTCGGCGTGAAGCTCAACAACGCCGTGTCCGATCTGCAGGTGCTCGTGAAGAACTCGTCGGGCCAGATCGTCAACACGCTCGACCTCGGCGCGCAGGCCGCTGGCGTCGTGCCGGTGTCGGGCTGGACACCGGTTTATTCGAGCGGCAGGCAAGACGCTTGCCGACGGCACCTACACGATCATCGCGCAAGGCACGATCAACGGACAGCAGGCCACGGCGACCACGCTTGCGGCCTCGCAGGTCAAGAGCGTCGTGCCGCAGACGGACGGCACGCCGGGCCTGAAGCTGGCAAACGGTTCGACCGTCTCGCTGACGGGCGTCGCCTCGATTCTCTAATCAAACGAATTTTCTGGCGGGCGATGTCCCGCAGCGGAGCAACACATGAGCTATCAACAAGCACTGAGCGGTCTGGGCGCCGCGTCGAGCGAGCTCGATGTCATCGGCAACATATCGCGAACGCGAACGGTCGGCTTCAAGTCGGGCCAGGCGCAATTCGCGGACATGTACGCCAATTCGATGGCGACGGCCGTGAACAACCAGATCGGTATCGGCACGCGTCTCGCCGAAGTGCAGCAGTTCTCGCAAGGCATGATCATGACGACCAATCAGGCGCTGGAGGTCGCGATCAACGGCAGCGGTTTCTATCAGTTGTCGAACAACGGCTCGACCGTGTACTCGCGTAACGGCGTGTTTTACCTCGACAACACCGGCAAGATCGTCAAGTCGGCGGGTCCAACTGATGGGCTATGCGGCCAACGCGAACGGCGTCGTCAACAGCGCGAGCACCGTGCCGCTGACCGTGCCGACTTCGAACATCCAGCCGACGGCGACGCGACGGGCGAACTGACCGGCTTCACGGTCGGCAGCGATGGCACGACGGGCAACTATTCGAACGGCAACACACGTTCGCTCGGTCAGATCGTGCTCGCCAACTTCAACAACCAGAACGGTTTGCAGGATCTGGACGGCAACGTGTACGCGCAAACCGCGGCATCCGGCGCGCCGTAGGTCTCGGTGCCGGGCCCGACGAACCACGGCACGCTGCAGGGTGGCGCGGTCGAGGATTCGAACGTCGACCTGACCAGCGAGCTCGTCACGGCGAACAACCTGCCGGTGATCGGCAACAGCGCTCCGCTCCGCTGTCGATTCCGGCAGGCGCGCAAGTGACGGTCGGCAGCGACGGCACGATCTCCGCGCTGGTTCCCGGCGATCCGCCCACGGCGATCGCGGTGGGCGGATCAGCTGAAGCTCGTCAATCCCGATCCTTTGACGCTCCAAGCGCGGCGACGATGGACTTTTTCGCACCGCGACCGGCGACCCCGCCGACGCGGGCCCGAACGTCGTCGTGGCCGGCGGCGCGCTCG
>JAQFVJ010000253.1 GCA_029439525.1 Caballeronia sp. BR6202001591004 | reverse complement strand
GGTCCGGGCTATTGGCCCAACATGACCGATTGTAGTACCGCAGTGCTTCACCTTCTTACGCGCACCGATGGCATTGCAGCATGCAGTAACGAAAACCCCAATTGTGCTTGTGCTCAACGGGAAAACCCTTGTAGTATGATCTTATACCCGATGAATTCTTGGGTCGGCCGGAGAAATCTTGCGATTGGGTTCGCCAGTTCCTTCCTCGTCATTCTGCTCATCGTCCGCAGTTCGCATCTGCGCAGCTCACGCTTTCTGGACCATGACCTGCTTGGGATACAGAAGAACCACGCCTATTCCGTGCCGCGCATCGGCGGTGTAGGGATCGCATTCGCTTGCGCCTTTACGGTGCGGCCCAAAGCTTGATTCTAGATGCGCCGCTCAAGGAATCCCTGCTGGTTCTATGCGCAGTGCCAGCGTTTGCCGGCGGCGTGATCGAGGATTTCACCAAACGCGTCAGCCCGCGAGCCCGGATGATCTGTGCACTGGTCTCCGCGCTGGCCGCCTGTCTGGTCCTCTGGTGCTGCATTCGGTTATCTTCCGCGTCGACCTTCCCGTGATCGATCAGCGGCTGCGCTACATGACCGTCGCCATTCTCATCACCATGATCGCGGTAGTGGGCCTGACCAACGCGATCAACATCATCGACGACTTCAACGGTCTCGCATCCGTCGTGTCGATGCTGATCTTCGCGTCGATCGCCTTTGTCGCCTATGAAGTGATCGACTGGTTTATTATGGGCGTGGCCCTGACGATGATCGGCGCGATTGCCGCATTCGTCTTCTGGAACTACCCTGTCCCGTCGGTCTTTCTCGACGACGACGGCGCTTATCTGGTCGGGTTCATGATGGCCGAACTGCTCGTGCTGCTGATCGCGCGTCATCCGAACGTGTCGGCGTGGTACGCGATGATCGTCGCGATCTACCCACTCGTCGAGACGCTCTTCTCCATTTATCGCCGCAAGATCGTGCGCGGCCGTTCCGCTGGCGATCCGGATGGTCTGCATCTCCATCGCTCGTGTTCCGCCGCATCGTGCGGCAATGTCTCGATGGCCGTAATGTGCGCGAACGCGATGCCACACGCTTTGGCCTGCTTTGGGCTATTTGCTCGCGGAAAACGGCATCAGCGAAGGCGCCCATCTGCTCGGCCCGCGTGACAACCTGCAAATGTTCTTGCCGGGACTTGACGTGTTCTGCCTGTCCTCGCGCAGCGAAGGCTTTCCGACCGTCGTCGGCGAAGCCATGTCATGCAGTGTGCCGTGTGTGGCGACCGATGTCGGCGACACGGCTCAACTCGTCAGCAATGTAGGGCGCGTCGTGCCTAAAGAAAATCCAGAAGCTTTAGCGCAAGGCCTGCTCTTGCTGCTAAAGCTTCCCAAAGACGAACGCATGAGCATGAATCTGGGCGCGCTGGCGCGATAGCGCATCTAGTCGCATTTCTCGATCAAGTCGACCTGGCAACGCTACGTAGAAGCGTACGCCTCGACATTCAACGGAGCACGGCAATGTGCGGAATCACAGATTCCCTGACTCGCGGGCCTTTTGAGGAAGCGACGGGTCGCGCATATTTGCGGCACATGTGCGAAAGCATCCGCCATCGCGGCCCGGACGATGCCGGCTACTGGACCGATCGCGATGCCGGCATTGCGCTTGGGCATCAGCGTCTGGCGATCGTCGATTTGTCCGAGCAGGGACATCAGCCGATGGTGTCGTCCTCCGGGCGCTATGTGATTGTCTATAACGGCGAGATCTATAACTTCGGGCAATTGCGCAAAAAGCTCGATGCATCGGCCAATCCGCTTGTGTGGCGCGGCCATTCCGATACCGAAGTGCTGCCTTGCCGCCGTCGCGCAATGGGGCATCACGCAGACGTTGCGCGAACTGTGCGGCATGTTCGCGTTCGCGCTGTGGGATCGCGAGGAACGCGTGCTGACGCTCGCGTGCGATCCGCTCGGCGAAAAGCCGCTCTTCTATTACGGATGGGCGGGCAATGCTCTTCTGTTCGACTCCGAATTGAAGGCGCTGCGCGCGCATCCTGCCTTGGCCGATGCAAGCCTGAATCGCGATGCCTTGTGCCTCTACATGCACTATAACAGCATCCTGGCGCCTTACCCGATTTATTCGGGCATCAACAAGCTCATGCCGGGGAAGGTCGCAACCGTCCGGCCGGATCGCTGTGATGTCGCGATCGATACGTATTGGTTGCTCGACGATGCCGTTCAGCGCGGCCGCGCGACCGCCTTCGCCGGCAGCGAAGCCGAAGCAGTGACGGAGCTGGATTCGCTGCTGCGCATCGTGCTCAGCGAGCAGATGATGGCCGACGTGCCCTGGGGCGCATTTTTGTCCGGCGGCATCGATTCATCCACGGTCGTCGCGCTGATGCAGGCCTTGTCGTCGCGGCCGGTCAAGACGTTCACGATCGACTTCGACGAAGCCGAGCATGCGCGCGACGGCGCGCGCATGTGTAAGCAGCATCAGGCAGGCACGCACAACTGGCACAGCGAGTTGTGGGCCATTCTGATATTCGAAGCGTGGCTGGAATTGCAGTTCGCGTAAAGTATTAGCGTTTCGATCAAGCGGGATGCGCTCTGGCGCATCCCGCTTTTGTCATTCGAGTCTGCATCTGGCAGTGCAGGAATTTTCGAGGTATTGCGCGCCTCTACCCTGCTCGCGATGCTTGACCATGTGATGGACGTATCCGGCCCAATAATCACGTTGTAGCGCACGATATTGCTGCTGTAATTGGTCTTCTTGCCGATTACGCCGCCCGTGATCGAACCCGCCGTGCCGATGGCCGTTACGCGATTGCATTCAAATATATTGCCGCCCGTATTTTTGGTGGCGTCATCGTTCTCGACACCCGTCGTGCAGCTTATCAACCGGTTATACGCGACATAACCGTTTTTGTGACCGACGAAAGCCGGGCCGTAAAGCGACAATTCGCGAACGTGTTGAATATGATCCTATCGCCATTGCCGCCGTTAGTGCCGGTGGTTTGAAAAAACCGATTGCCCGAAGAATTGCTTGAAGGTATTTCCGGCAAGCAGAAAATTGCTGACATTGTCGCGCGTCAACACCGGAATATCCCAATGACCGGGCGCATCGTAATCGATACGCGGCCTCCTTACTGAATTCGCCCCTTCGAACGTGCAGTTCACGATGCTGTTTCCGACCAGGGCGCCATTGCCCGCCACGTAAAGAAACATGCTGTTCGATCCGACACGGTACGCTTGAGCACAGCCCCGGGTTCGCATTCCAGGCGGCGCTGGCTGAGACCCGGATCGTCACCGTTCTGTCGATGACACACGTCCCCGCCGCGACCTTTACATCGCCTACGTTCATCGCTTTTTGGAAGGCGGCGCTGTCGTTTGTCTTGCCGTCGCACTTGGCCCCGAAAGCACGCGGATCCTTAGCATGAAAACAACGGCGGAGCGGTAAAGGAAGTCTGCGGACACTGAGCACTCTAAGAGGCGTTAACAAAATGACGTTCGCAATTGTCGCCAGCATATGATGCAGCAAGCGATTTTCATGAAGGCCACGTGGATGAAGGCGAGCCGT
>JAQFVJ010000252.1 GCA_029439525.1 Caballeronia sp. BR6202001591004 | reverse complement strand
TGCGCGCTCCATGACGAAGACGATATCGGCCCATTCGATATGCTCGGCCGACACCACTTCCTCCGCATCCGGCGCGAGGCCGGCAGATGCCGTTTCGACGCTGGGATAAGCGGCGAACACTTCTTCCGCCGTCGGGCTTCTTGAGGCGGTTTCGGCTGTAAAGGAAGAGTGCGCGGGTCATTGCGTTAAAGAAAAGTCCATAAAAAAAAAACGGCCATCGATCGCAAGACCGATGGCCGTTTTCCTTACCCAAAGGAGCACTGTTACTCCTTATCCCTTCAGCTGCGGCAACGCCGACTTCTCACCCGGCGCGAGCAAGCCGACCTGCGAGTAAATCCGCAGCTTGTCGCGCGTATCCGTGATGTCGAGATTGCGCATCGTCAACTGGCCGATACGATCCTTCGGCGAGAATGTGGACGCCACCTTCTCCATAGACAGGCGTTCCGGCTGATACGTCAGGTTCGGCGACTTCGTGCTCAGCAGCGAATAGTCGTTGCCGCGACGCAGTTCCACGGTGACTTCGCCAGTGATCGCGCGCGCGACCCAGCGTTGCGCCGTTTCGCGCAGCATGATTGCCTGCGGATCGAACCAGCGGCCTTGATACAGCAGACGGCCCAGGCGACGGCCATTCTCGCGATACTGCTCGATGGTGTCTTCGTTATGAATGCCGGTCACGAGACGTTCATACGCGATATACAGGAGCGCCAGCCCCGGCGCCTCGTAAATGCCGCGGCTCTTCGCCTCGATGATACGGTTTTCGATCTGATCGCTCATGCCCAGACCATGACGCCCGCCGATCCGGTTCGCTTCCAGCAGCAGCTCGACCATGTTTGGGAAGGTTTTGCCGTTCAGCGCGACCGGCTGACCTTCCTCGAAGCGAATCGTCACTTCCTCGCGATCCACCTTCACGTCATCACGCCAGAACGCCACGCCCATGACCGGATGGACGATGCGGATACCCCTCTCCAGGCTTTCGAGGTCCTTCGCTTCGTGCGTCGCGCCGAGCAGGTTCGAATCGGTCGAATAGGCCTTTTCCGCCGACATCTTGTACGCGAAGCCCGACTGGCGCATGAACTCCGACATCTCCGAGCGGCCGCCGAGTTCGTCGATGAACTGCTGGTCCAGCCACGGCTTGTAGATCTTCAGATCGGGATTGAGGAGCAGACCATAGCGGTAGAAGCGCTCGATATCGTTGCCCTTGTACGTGCTGCCGTCGCCCCAGATGTTGACGCCGTCTTCCTTCATCGCGGAGACGAGCATCGTGCCGGTCACGGCGCGGCCGAGTGGCGTTGTGTTGAAGTAGGTGATGCCCGCCGTCGAGACGTGGAACGCGCCGCTCTGCAACGCGGCGATGCCTTCGGCCACGAGCTGCGCGCGGCAGTCGATCAGGCGCCCACCCGCTGCGCCGTATTCAGTCGCGCGCCGCGGGATCGAATCGTAATCATCCTCGTCGGGCTGACCGAGATTCGCGGTGTAGGCGTAGGGCACGGAGCCCTTTAGCTTCATCCAGTGAAGCGCGGCGCTCGTGTCGAGACCGCCAGAAAACGCGATACCGACCTTCTGGCCGATCGGAAGACTTTCGAGAATTGTGCTCATGAGCAATACCGTCCTATCAACATAGGGAGAACGTGGCGCGAGCTTTCGGAGCTTGTTTCCGCGAGGGTTTTAATGCCGGAAGCACTCGAATCGAGCAACCTTAAAGCATACACCATCGTAAAATTGGCTCAGGCAGCCTCCTCGCCGCGTGTGTAGCGTATCGGCGCGACGCCGACATGCCGCGCGAACGCCACGCTGAAGGTGCTCGCCGAACGATAGCCGACGCGTTCTGCCACTTCGGCCACGCTCACCGATTCGCGTCGCAGCATCTTTCTGGCAAGCGCCATGCGCCACGACAGCAGATACTCCATCGGCGCGACGCCGACCGCGCGGCTGAAGCGCTGGAAGAACGCCGAACGCGATAGCGCCGCTTCCTTCGCGAGCTGCGCGACGGTCCACGGCTCGGTCGGGCTCTCGTGCATGCGGCAGATCGCGGCCGCGAGACGCGGGTCGGCAAGCCCGCGCACAAGCCCCGGCGATGCCGCGATGCCGCCTGAACCCAGCGCCTCGATGAACAGCACTTCGAGCAGACGCGCCAACACCACTTCGCGCGCGGGCCGCGCACCGCGCGTTTCCTCGTCGACCAGCCTGACGAGCGTCGCGAGCCGCGGCTCGCCGCGGATATGTACGAAGCGCGGGAGCAGCGAGACGAGCACATCGGCATCGGGCGATTCGAACTCGCAATGGCCGATCAGTTGACGCACATCCGGTGGCGCATCGGGATCGCCGAGACGGTAGGAGCCGTCCGGCATCAGGACCGGCATCTTGGATAACGCGCGCGTCGTCGGGCGGCACGAGGCTCGTCACCGTGAAGCCATTCTACTCGGGAATCAACACGAAATCGCCGGCCTCGATCGTGACCGGCTCGCCGCCGTCGATCGTCAGGCGGCACGCGCCTTCGAGCACGGCGCGCAGGCGTGATCGTCAACGTGACATCGACGGTGATGTATCGGCCGCTGACGTTGCTGTCGGTCTATTCGGCGAGCAAGGCGGCGGTGAACATGTTCACCGAATCGCTGGCGCTGGAACTGGAGCCGCTCGGTGTGCGCGCTCGTATCGTGCTGCCGGAACGCGCGCCGCAGACGCGCTTCGGCGAAAACGCGCAGACGCCCATGCACTCGGCGATTCCCGAAGCGTATGCGGCGTTCGCCAAGCGCATGTTCGATAGCTAGGCTGAAGATTCGCTGACGACGGATTCGGCGGATGTCGCGAAAGCCGTGTGGCGCGTGGCGACGGATCCGTCGTGCCCGATGCGATGGAGATTGCGAAGGCGGTTTGAGTGGGCATCACTAAGCATGATTAAATTCCTAAATTTCATTAGTATGCTTTACTATAATCGTTT
>JAQFVJ010000251.1 GCA_029439525.1 Caballeronia sp. BR6202001591004 | reverse complement strand
TTGATCCTGAGCGAATTCAATCCTGCCTTTTGAGCCGCTGCGGCAATGTCTCCGTTGCAATAGCCGCAAACAGGCTCGTCGGTTACTGCTGTGGTGAGCATATCGGCGCCTTGGGTCAGGCCTGCGTCGTACGTTTGCGAATGACTCCGATTTCGGCATGCGCCGTTTTCACATTGCCGTTTGGCAGTGGTCTGCCCTTGGCAGCCTTCTTGGCTGCGACCCGATCTGCAATAAGTGTCGGCGTGTTCGGATCTGCGTCCAAGGGAGGACGGGCAGTCTGATTGACATCGCTAAACGCATGATCGCCGATTTTGCCAGAAGCGGTTACTTTCGCCGGTACCGTTCCTCAACTGATCCCCCATCTTCGAACTTCGCACCCAGGCCGAGCATCGTGAAGCCCGCGATGCCCGTGAATACATCGCCCCAACCGCGCCCGAACGAATCGCCTAACGCATGCAAGGCTTCCTTTTGCTACAATCCAGAAGTTTTCTGTCCCCGCTCCGGCCAGCGCGGCTTTACCGTCGGTCGTCATTTGCACACAAGCACGCACACAGAACATGAACATCGAGCAAGCGCGTTTCAACATGATCGAGCAACAGATTCGTCCGTGGGAAGTGCTGGACCAGGACGTGCTAAATCTCCTGTTGATCGTCAAGCGCGAGAATTTCGTTCCCGCCGCGTACCGCAACATCGCCTTCGCGGATCTCGAAGTGCCGCTGCCCGGCGGCCAGCGCATGCTCTCGCCGAAGGTCGAAGCGCGCGTGCTGCAGGAACTCGCCGTGCACAAGGACGAGACCGTGCTCGAAATCGGCGCGTGCTCCGGCTACATGGCGGCGCTGCTGGCGCATCGCGGCCGCAGCGTGAAGACCATCGAAATCGTCCACGAACTGGCCGACTTCGCGGAGCAGAACCTCGCCGCGAACGGCGTGACGAACGCCGAAGTCGTTCAGGGCGACGGCGCGCTCGGCTGGAAGGACTGCGATCCGTACGACGTCATTTGCGTGTCGGGCGGTCTGCCGGTCATGCCGCAGGAATTCCTCGAGCAACTGAAGATCGGCGGCCGTATCGCGGCGTTCGTCGGCACGGCGCCGGTCATGAAGGCGCAGATCATCACGCGCGTCGACAAAAAGCAGTTCCGCGTGTCCGATATCTTCGAAACGCTCGTCGCGCCGCTGCAGAATGCGGTGCATCCGTCGGGCTTCCGCTTCTGAAAGCCGTCCCTTTCACGCCGGGCCGCGCGCCCGGCGTTGTGCGTGTTTTGCGGCGCGATTCTGTAACACATCCCGCGTCCGGTCTTCTTTCAAGAATCCCATGCAAAATCTTTCCGCACCCGAACTCGCCGCGTGGCTCGCGGATGCATCACGCCCCGCTCCCGTCCTGCTCGACGTGCGCGAGCCGTGGGAAATCCAGACGGCGAAGATCGACAACATCGTGTCGATTTCCATGCGCGACATTCCCACGCGCAGTGAGGAACTCGACGACGATGCGCCCGTCGTCTGCATCTGCCATCACGGCGTGCGTAGCGCGTCGGTCGGCATGTTCCTGGAATCGCGCGGTTTCACCAACGTGTTCAATCTGTTCGGCGGCATCGATGCGTGGTCGAAGCAGGTCGACCCGAAGGTGCCGACTTACTGATTTACGCTGCTGCGCTTCGCCGCAAAAGAAGAAAAAGCCGCATGGGTTTTGAATCGACCCATGCGGCTTTTTCAATTCCTGAGCGACGACTCGATCACATCACGTTCATCGCCAGCGCGCTCGCGCGATAGTGTTCCGCGGCCTTTTCCGGCTCGCCGAGCTGCTCGAACAGACGCACCAGCGCGCGATGCGTGCGAATCTGCAGCGGCTCGTCTTCCGCCAGTTTCAGCGCCTGCTCGAGGAACGCCTGCGCCTTGCCCCACAACTGCTGATGCAGACACAAGTGACCCAGCGTGAACAGCAAGTCGGCGTC
This sequence comes from Caballeronia sp. BR6202001591004, assembly GCA_029439525.1. Classification (GTDB taxonomy): domain Bacteria; phylum Pseudomonadota; class Gammaproteobacteria; order Burkholderiales; family Burkholderiaceae; genus Caballeronia. Next base: position 3,025 of record JAQFVJ010000251.1, on the reverse strand, counting down.
CTCGGTGCGCTCCTTCTGCCACGATTCCGCGCGCTGGATCAGCGGGAACGCGTCGTCGCCGCCGATACAGTCCGGATAGCGCCGCAACAGCCGCGCGTCCCAGTTGTGGGCGAGCGCATCCTCGACGATCTTCTTCGCCTCCGCGCGGCGATCCAGCGCGATCAGCAATTCCGCGGCGAGATCGGCCAGACGCGGCGACTGGCGCTCGGCGGGCGTCAGCGACTGCCACAGTTCCATAAGCGCATCCGGATTGTGCTGGCGATCGCGCAGCAGATTTTCCGCCGCAACCTGCCGCAGATGCACCGCGACCGCAGGATGTAACGCCTCACGCTTCTCCAGCATGCGCACGAGCTTGAGCACTTCGCCCCAGTTCTTCAACTGCTGCTGCGCACGCAAGGCGATCTGCTGCGCGTGGATGCACCGTCCGCCCTGCGCCTGCATTTCGGTCAGCGCGACGAGCGCGCCGTCGGCGTCACGGCCATCGGCGCGCATGTCGGCGGTGGCCATCAGGCGCGCGTTCTGCCAGTCGGCGCCGGCGATCTGCGCGAGCCACTCGTCTCGGCGCGCGTATTCGTGCAGACGATGCGCCGCGCTCGCGCCGACGAGGCTCGCCGCGCCCTTGTTGTCATCGACGGAAAGCGCATCGCGCGCGGCCTTCTCGGCCTTCGAGAAGCGCCCGGCGTACAGATGGCCGACCGCATCGCGCAGCGACGCATTTGCCTTGGCGAGCTTGCTGCGCGCGCGATACGCGGCGACCCGCGACGGCATCTTCCATACGCCGCGTGCCGCGCGGATCAGCCCGTACAGCACGACGAACAGCAAGACGATCGCCACCACGAACAGATTGAGCGACACGTCCACGCGATACGGCGGCATCACGAGCAGAATCTGTCCGCCGTCAAAACCGCCGACCGTCGCGACGATCACCGCGACGGCGAACAGCAGCGCGAGCCAGATGAGTCCTCGAATCTTCATCATCCGCCTCGCTTGAACTGATGCACGGCGGCCAAGCTGGCATCCAGATTCGGCACGGCAACCGCGCGCGACGTCTGATCGACCTGCTTCACCAGATCGCGCACTGCCTGAACCTTCTTCGACGACGGATCGAAGTAGCGCGCGAGCGCGGCATCGGCGGCCTGCAAATCGGACTTGAGCGTCGGTTCGCTGCGCGAGAGCAGCGACAGGCGCGCGGACAACAGACGCAGCTTCACGTTCTCGCGCACGAAATAACCCTGATCGGGCGACGTGAGCATGGTGTTGTTGATGCGGCGCACCGTCACGAGGCTCGACAACTGCTGTCCGATACCGCTCGTGATCTGCCGCCACAGCACCTTCCAGCGCGGCTCGCCGGTCACGGCGGCGATCGATGCGCTATCCGCCGGTTCGGCGGCCTGCGCGCGGGCGCGGGCGATGGCCGCCTCACCCATCAGCGGCAACTGGTCGACCTGTTCCAGTGCGGTGTCGAGCTTGATGGCGAGGCCGGTAAGATCGATGCTCGGCGTCGACTTGAGCTTGTCGATGTCCTGCGCGATGGCCTTGCGGACCGCGACGACCTGCGGGCCGTTGGTCGCGGCGAGTCGCTCATCGGCGCTTTGCAGCGCGAACAGCCCGCGCTGCACGTTGCCCGTCAGTTGGAGCTGCTGGCTCGCGCTCGACAGAATCTGCTCGACTTCGACGATGGTCCAGTCGTCGCGATTGCTGGCGAGATCCTGATACTGCTGTTGCAACGCCTGGCTGTGCGCTTCGGCGTCTTGCAACTTGCCTTGCAACTGGATGACCTGCGTATTGAGCGCGGCCGTCGCGCTGGCGGCCTGATCGGCCCTGGCGCGCAATTCGGCGTTCTGCGCATCGGCCTGTGCGACCTGCTGCGTGAGTTCCGCGTCATGGCGCTCGAACTTGCGGTTGAGCACGAAGGCGCCGCCGCCCGCTGCCACGGCGAGAATGACGATGACAAGCCACAGCAACGCCATGCCCGCGCCGCCGCGCCGCTTCTGCTGCTCGTACGGCGTGAAGGGCATGTTCGGCGGCGTAGGCGGTGTCACGTTCGGCTGAGGTGAAGCTTTCTTGGAATCGTTCGAATCAGTCATGCGTGATTGAGCCGGTGGTTGGGCCGGTGCTTGAGTCGATGCGGTGGCCGATTGATTGTTTTCTTCTGATGCGAAAGACGATGCGGTCGAAGCGCTCGCCTGTGAATCGGCGGGACGCGGGAACAATGCATCGATCGCCTGAACGATGCGCTCGTCGCCCGCGCCGGACACCGTCATCATCTTATCAAAACCCGCCTGGCGCGCGGCTTCGGCGATGCGCGGGTGCGGGGAGACGATCGGCGTGTGCTTCAGGCGCGCGATTTCATCGCCGGTGAGATGCTCGGCCGCGAGCTCGTCGAGATTTCGCACGCCTTCGGAACTAGTCAGCAGCCACGCGTGCCGGTTGTGGTGATCGGCGGCGTTGTCCGCGCGGTCGTCCGCGAGCAGCGTGTGGATGTCCTCCCACTTCTGCATCGACGGTTCGGACAGCACGCGGCGATACGCGGCGGCCTTCTCGACCAGCGCGCCGGCTTCTGTCAGACGCTCGGCGAGCCATTCGCGCCCGCCGTCGCCGCGCACGATCAGCACGCGTTTACCTTCGAGGCCGTTCTCGCCGAAGTGCGCTTCGATCGCGGTGTAGAGCGCCTCGGAATCGAAGCACGAATCGGCATGTTCCGCCGACGGGCTGATGACGACGTGCGAGGGCGCGCTCACGCCCTGCCGCGCCAGCGCCGCGACGCTGCCGGGACCGACGACGGCCACCGGCACATCGACGGGCCACGGCCCGTGCAGACGTCCAAACGCGTGATCGATCGCATTCGGCGACACGAACACGACGAGCGCGTAACGCTGCGGCCCGTAGAGTTTGTCGAGCGCGGCGCGCAATGGGGCATCGTCCGCAACGGGCGCGATGTCGATGAGCGGAAACTCGAGCGTGTCGAAGCCCGCTTCCGCGAGCCGCGCGGTGAGCGGCGACGACTGTCCGCCCGGACGCGTGA
>JAQFVJ010000250.1 GCA_029439525.1 Caballeronia sp. BR6202001591004 | reverse complement strand
CGTCAAGTGGTTCAATGACGCAAAGGGCTTTGGCTTCATCACTCCGGATGGCGGCGGCGAAGATCTGTTCGCGCACTTCTCGGAAATCCGCATCGAGGGTTTCAAGACGCTTCAGGAAAACCAAAAGGTTTCCTACGAAGTAAAGACCGGCCCGAAGGGCAAGCAAGCAGCCAACATCAAGCCGGTCTAAGAACCGCTTTTCGTTCGTAGCAGAAAAACCCGCTTTCGCGGGGTTTTTGCTTTGTTGCGTCAGATAAATCGTCGGGATCTATGCAAAAACACGCTGCGCGTAGATGCCGAGTCCGGTCGCCACGCTGGCGAGCCAGTCGCCGAACACCGCCTGCGCACGCGGAAACGCCCCGGCGAGTACATCCGCCAGAAACCGCAGCCCCGTCGTACCGCCCGTGAAATAAATCGCGCCCGACGTCGGATTCCGCTACGCTTGCCGGCTTCACCGTTTCCTTCGCGGATTCGACGATGCGGCACGCCTATCCGTCCCCGCTTTCGATCAGCTTCTGCTCGTCGAACGGCACGCGCAGCGCCTTTTCCACTTCCTCCATGTCGATCTCGGTGACGTTGCCCGCCGCCACGTCGATCTTCGCTTCCTCGGCGTGCGCGCTCAGCACATGGCCCAGACGACGATCGATGACGCGCATCAACCGGTCGTGGAAATGCGTGTCCGGATAAAGATGGCGCATCAACTGAAGCTCGCTCACGCGCTTGGGCGTATAGACGGTGTTGATCAGATGCCACGTCGCGAGATCGAAATACACGCGGTTCGGCACTTCGCGCCCCTGCGGATCGAGCGATTGATAGCCCAGTTCGCGCAGGATCGTCATCAGCTCGACGCGACGGTCGAAGTCCTTTTCCGGCTACGTGTACGCGTGATGCGCGAGCACATCGCCCTTGCGGTCGAGATGACGCGCGCGTTTCGGCCCCACGCGCACCAGCGAGAAATCTGACGTACCGCCGCCGATATCCGCGACCAGCACGAGACCTTCGCTGGTCAGGCGCGCTTCGTAGTCGAACGCGGCGGTGATCGGTTTGTACTGGAAATGGATGTCGCGCAGTCCGACGGCGTGTGCGCGCACGCTTCGAGCGGCTTCTGCGCGAGATGGTCGGCCTTCGGATCGTCGTCGACGAAGAACACCGGACGGCCCAGCACGGCGCGCGTCAGCGGTTCGGCGGCGATCGCCTGCGCCTTCTTGCTTCAGATGCTGCAGGAACAGTGTGATGACGTCGGTATAGCGGATCGCGGAGCCGTCGCCGAGGTCAGTGGTTTGATCCGCGAGGCGAGCCGAGAATGCTATTCATCGAGCGCATCAGCCGGCCGTCGAAGCCGTCGATATACGCTGCTTCCAGCGCCGCCTGACCGTACGACTGGTTATCCTCATCGGTGTTGAAGAAGACGGCGGTGGGCAGCGTGACGGCATCGCCTTCGACGGGCGCGGCCGGATCTTCAGGCCATCGGGCAGGGCAACCGCGGAATTCGACGTGCCGAAATCGATCGCACAGTAGTTCATGGCAATGAGGCGACGCCCTTAATCCGCGCTGCGTTCGGAAGTGGAGTGCGTTTGTAGTTTGTATCACGTACGAAGAAGGGCATCAACTGCGAAATGGACGATCAATCAACCGCGAAGTTGATTTCACGAAAGCGGAATGCAACTTGCTATCCCCCCTCCAATTACACCGAATACTCGCGTGCCTAACTGCAGCAAACTGACGGCAGTTTTGAAGCAGATTGCGCGCCAAAATCTTCCATGAACGAAAGACTGCGCCGCAGGAGAACCGTCCGGCCGATGCCGCGGCACAGGAAGACATCATCGAACCCGACCTTCCGGGGCGCCTTGACCGGCTGCCGTGGGGAGGTTTTCATACGCTGATCGTGTTCGCGCTCGGCATTACGTAGCTTGCTCGACACGGGCTGGAAGTGACGTTCGCCGGCGCCAGCGCGCTCAAAAGCAGCCCGACGCTGCATTTTCCCAACGCGGATGTCAGGGGTTCGGCGGCAGCTGGCTTACCGACCGTTTGGGACGCCGCAAGCTGTTCTTTATCACGCTCTTTCTCTATGTGGCAGCGACCGCCGCGACCGCGTTTTCGTGGAATCTCGCGTCGTTCGTGCTGTTCCGCTTTCTGACCAGCGCGGGCATCGGCGGGGAATACACAGCGATCAATTCGACTATTCAGGAATTCACGCCCGCGCGCCTGCGCGGCTGGACCGATCTCGCGATCAACGGCACGTTTGGGGTCGGCGCGGGCATCGGTGCGGCGGGATCGCTCGTGCTGCTCGATCCCGGCATGCTGCCGCCCGACTTGGGGCTGGCGCGCGTGTTTTTTGATCGGCGCGGCGCTCTGCCTGTCGATTCTCTTCATGGGGATGTGGTGCCGGGGAGCCCGCGCTGGCTAATCACGCACAATCAGGTCGATGACGCGTGCAAGGTCGTCAAGAGATCGAGGCGCACTTCCGCGAACACGGCGTCGAGATCCCGGATACGCCCGTCAAGCCGCTGCGGCTCAAGGCGCGAGAGCACGCCGCTCGGCGAGGTGTTTCATTCGCTCTTCCACACGCATCGGCGGCGCTCGCTCGTCGGGCTGATGCTGATGATCGCGCAGGCGTTCTTCTACAACGCGATCTTCTTCACCTACGCGCCGGTGCTGACGGATTTCTACAAGGTGCCGGACGATCACATCGGTTGGTATGTGCTGCCGTTCGCGGTGGGGAATTTTCTCGGTCCGGTGCTGCTCGGCAAGCTGTTCGACGTGCTCGGCCGCCGCCGCATGATCGCGTTCACCTATGCCATTTCCGGCGTGCTGCTGACCATCAGCGGCTGGATGTTCATGTACGGCATGCTCACCGTGACGACGCAGACGATCGCGTGGATAGTGATCTTCTTCGCGTCGTCGGCGGCGAGCTCGGTGTATCTGACCGTCAGCGAAACCTTTCCGCTCGAAATCCGCGCGCGCTCGCCATCGCCGTGTTCTATGCGTTCGGGACCGCTCTGGGCGGCATCATCGGGCCGACGCTGTTCGGCCAGTTGATCGACACGCACGAGCGCGGCGCGGTGTTCGTCGGCTATCTGATCGGCTCAGGGGTCGCGGTCGCAGTGGTCGCGGGCATTTGGGGGATCGCGGCGGAGCGTAAGTCGCTCGAAGACGTCGCGTGGCCATTGTCGGCCGCAGACGAGCACTGACTCGAAACGTTATTCGAAGGCCTTGTTCCACGCACCATCGAACCGCCGTCTCGCCGAGCGGTTTGCAGCGCGCGGCGCGGCTTCGCGTTCGTGCATCGTATCGTCGAGCTAGCTCGCGTCGCCGTGATGGCCGATCGCAACCATCGCGATGATCTGCATGTCCTCGGGAATCGCGAACGCCTGACGGAACGGGTCGCGATCGAAACCACCCATCCGATGCGTTGCCAGCCCTGATGCGTGTGCCTGGAGCACGAGCGCCATCGCGGCGGCGCCCGTGTCATAGGCGGCGTCTTGCTGACATCGCCCTTCGGCGTGAGCGTGGACGCCATCACGCAGATCAGCACAAGCACGCTCGCGTTCGACGTTTTGTTGACCGGTGCCAGCGTGTCGAACGCGCGCAAACGCGGCCTCGTCGCGCTGGCGGTCGAACACGATGAAACGCCACGGCTGCAGATTGTTGATTGTTCGACGACGGCGCCCAGCGCGCCGCTTCAAGTACGCGATGCAACTGCGCGCGATCGACAGGCTGCTTCGAAAACGCGCGCGGGCTCCAGCGGCCGGAGAACAGTTCGTGAATATCGATATCTCGGTCGGTGCGGGTTTTGCGTTCATGTCGTTCGATCCTCGTTGGCATGTTGAAAGACGAACGGCGCGCATCGGCAAAGAGGCGCGCACCGTCGATTGCGACAAGCATAAACAAGGATGTGCGCGGCCGCAGTCACCGCTCTTAGGTCGCAGCGATCCCCGAAGGACGACACACGCGATGAATGCGCAACACCGTCACCGCCGCGCCGAGACACAGCCCATCGGAAATCATCGTTGCGACGGTGTAGCTGCCGAGGCTCGAACGCAGCATGCCCGCGCCGAGCTGATGTCCCGTGACCACCCAGCCGAACACGATCGGCGCGGGTAGACGTCGGTCGCGAGGCGCACGGTCGGCGGTACGGTTGCGATCCAGTCGAGGCCGTAGAGCACGGCGAACAGTGGCAGGCCGAAGAAATCGATGCCGAACGCGTACGGCAGATAGATCAGCGACAAGCCGCGCAGCCCGTCGTAGTAACCAGAACAGCAGATAGCGCGCGTTGAGCGGTCAGACTGCGCCAGAGAGCGTCGTGCCGAACAGATCGAAGATGCCCATCGTCGCGAGCAGCGTCGCGCCCTGCACCTGTGTCAGGTCGTAGTCCGAGCACATCGCGATCAGATGCGTGTCGACATAGCCGTTGGTGCTCGCGCCGCACACGAAGAAGCTGAAGAACAGCAGCCAGAAATCGCGTGTCTTGCTGGCCATCGCCAGCGTGCCGAACGCGACTTTGATCGGGTTCTTCGGCGCAACCGCGGGGCCGGTCGGCTGCGTGGCGGTCTCGCCGACGGGGCGCAGTTTCACATCGCCGGGACGCTCGGGCAGCAGCCATGCGACCAGCGGAATCACCGAGGCCCGCCGCGATCGCTACCGTGAACATGACTGGCCGCCAGCCGTGGTGCTCCGAAATCGCTGCGAGGAACGGCAGGAACACGAGCTGACCGGTGGCCGAACTCACGGTGAGGATGAAGAAACCGTGAACTGTTTCGCGTGCGTGAAAAAACGTTTGCGCAGTTCTTCGAGTCCGAGCGTTTCGAGCAAGTCCGACAGGCGCTGCGTGGGCTGTCCGCGCGGCAAGTCCTTGAATTGGGCGACGATCAGCTCATTCTTCATCGAGTGTTCCCAGCCGACCAGTTCCGTTACGGTGACCTGATAGCCGTACGACTCCAGTTGCAGGCATCGCAGTCCGTTGGTGATCTGGCTCCCGAATTCGCGCGTGTGCAGCGGATGGCGCCAGGTCTGTCAGCACCTTCTTCGACAGCGAGTGACCCTTATTCTTTCGCAGCACCGACGCCACTTCAGTCTGACAGCACGGCACCACGACGATGTACTTCGCTTTCTTCTGCAGAGCGAAGTGGATGCCGTCGTCCGTCGCGGTGTTGCACGCGTGCAACGCGGTCACGGTATCGATCGAATCAGGTAGGCGATCTAAATCAATCGATTCGGCTACCGACAGATTCAGAAACGACATTCCTTCGAAGCCCAGGCGCTTCGCCAATTCTTCAGACTTTTTGACCAATTCCTCGCGCGTCTCGATTCCATAGATGTGTGACCGACCGCGCAGAGTCTTGAAGAAGAGATCGTAGAGAATAAAACCAAGGTAAGACTTCCCCGCGCCGTGATCGACGAGCGACACCGAGCCCTGCCGCGCGTGAGGATGTACAGTTCCTTGAGCAGTTCGATCGACTGGCCGGGACGGATATCGTGTTTGGAGGATGCGTCGGTTGCGCCCTCTGCCGATGCGGCGGTCT
>JAQFVJ010000249.1 GCA_029439525.1 Caballeronia sp. BR6202001591004 | reverse complement strand
GTCATCGTGGTATTGTCGCGATTCTCGATGACTGGCGCGAGCACGTCGAGGATGCCGTCGCTGTCGGCCGCGCCGATCAGCGCGGTCGGGCCGGTCGGTGTTGGAGATCTTGCTGCCGGCGTTGAGCGACACGCTGCCGCCCACTAGTGCCCCGGTGTTCCGCAGCGTGTTCGAATGCGTGATGAGCGAGCCGCCATCAACGTGCCGCTGTTGGCGATATCGCCCGCATTCACGGACAGGTCGTTGACCGCCTGCACGAACGCGCCGTTGGTGAACGTGCCGGGCAGCGTGAAGCTCAAATCGTGACCCGCGTTGAATTGCAGGTTCGGCGTCAGTGCGAAGTCGCCCTGTACGATCACCGCCACAATCATGGGCCGCGCTGTACGCACCGCCGCCGGTGAGCGTCGCCGCGTTCACGCTCAGGTCGCGCGTCGCGCCGATCTGCCCGTTCGTGTTCATGATCGCGCCGCTCGTCCGTGATCGCAACATCGCCGTCCGTGCCGGACAGATTGCCGATCTGGCCGTTGCTGTTATCGACGGTCGCGGCCTGCACGGCGACATTTGCGCCGCTCAACTGGCTGACGGTGGTCAACAAAGGGTGCGTGGTCGGAGAGCCAGCAACAAGCGTTCGATGGGTCAAAAAAAAGCCCCGCCGATAGCGGGGCCAGAAACAGCGTCTCTCCAACCCTGTAGGGTGCTTCAAACCCGCACATATTGTTAGTTTAACAAACTATTTCTATAACTAATAAATAAATTCATAATATTAGATGCCTGAAAGCAGTCTTTAACGGCGGAATTTCAGGCGCATGAACAGGGAATCGACGTATTCGCCGCGGACCTTCAACGCTTCCGGCTCACGCGCATAAATCCGGAACCCCGCCGCTTTGTACAGGCGAATCGCCGTTTCGTTGTCCGGCGACACTTCGAGCCTCACTTCCCCGACGACCCCGCGCGCCTGCCCGACAACATGCGCGAGCAGTCCCGCTGCCAGCGCGGTACCGCGCGCGGCCGGGCGCACGTACATGCCCCAGAGAAACGCCTTGTGTTTCAGCTTCGCCCCAGTCGGAATCAGCAGGCCGGCGACACCCGCGAGCGTGCCGTCGGGGAGATACGCGCCAAACACCGGATGATCCGTGATGCGCGTTCCATACTAGTGTGCGCTCATCGTCGTAATCCGCGCCGAAAGACGAGGCATTCAGCCGAACCCCTTCGAGGCGGATGTCGCGGAACGCATCGGCATCGTCGGCGGTCAGGCGGCGCACGGAGAAAGCGGCTCGATCTGTCATGTCGTCAACGTAACGGTCGGAGGCCAGAGACGCCCATCATAAACGCAGTTTCAGAACGTCACCGTGGCGATGATCGTATCGCTGTAACTGCCGGGCGTCGGCGTGCTCTGCGGCAGCACGCGCGCGTAGACCGGAATGGTCTGCGACGTGCCGGTACCCGTGCCGCTCACCGTCGACGAGCCCGATGTGCCGTCCATGGCACCGAATAGACCGTCGTCGTGTAGAGCCCGTAGCTCACCTTGTCGCTGCCGCCCGAACGCGTCATGTAGCGCGCGGCGGCCGTCGCGTTGGGCAGGTCACCGTGATGCCGCCCGTCGCCGTCAGGGTCGACTGAAGCAGCCCGCGCGAACCGAAGTCGATGTTCGCCGCCGTGATCGTGCAACGGTCGCCGTCACCGGGAAATTGAACGTGCCAGTCAGAAGGCCGATGGCGAGGCAATCGAGAAGGTGCCCGTCGACGGCAAGGTCTGCACGCCGATCGCCGCCGTGCTGCCGAACGACGCGCTTTAGCTGCCCGCGACCACGCTCGTCTGCGACGGCATCACCTTGCAGTAGATCGTGACCGAGGTATCAACCTTGCCGGCGGACACGGGCAGGTCGAACACGGCCATCGGAAAGCCCGCGGGCGTGAACGTGCTGCCGATCACGCTGGTGCCCGCCGAATCCGAGTAGAGGTTGTAGGTGAGCGTGCCGGTGCCTCTCGACATGTAACGCGGAGAATAGCTGGTCTGCTCGACGCCCGGCCCGATGCTCACGCACATGCGCGCCTTGGCCAGCAGCCCGGTGCATTTGATGCCGATGGTCGCCGATGTGCTCGGCGCCGCGCCGACCGGACTATACGAGCCGAAGCTCATGCCCGTCGAGGTCGCGGTGCAGAGCAGTTGCGCATGCGTGCTGTTGGCGGCGAAGCCTCCGCACAGCAGCGCGACGAGGATGAACAGCCGGCGCGCGAGGGTCATCTCGTCACCTTGCGGCACACATACGGGCCGAGCGTGTTGAGCGCATGCGCGGACGATGGCGCGAACGACACGTCGACTTCGCATGCGGCATTCCCTGCAACGGTATTCCAGTGAGCGAGGACATGGTTCTGCGCCTTGAGATCGTCGATGAAGGTCAGGCTATCATAGCCGACCACGTACTGTTTTCCAGTTTCGCCGACACTCGCGCGCGCCGGGCGGCAACTGCTTGCCCTGTTCGTCGATCAGTTTCAGTTGTGCGCCGCTGAAGTTCTGGATCGTGAAGCGCGCGATCACGCCCGTGCGTGACTGCGGTACGACGTTGAGATTGGTCGCGCTGATCGAGGTCGTGGCGGGCAGGCCGAGCGGGTCGATGGCGAGATGGTTCGAATCGTAGGGCAGCAGGTCGGGCACTAGCAGAGGCCCCGAGCCATTGGTCTTGCCGATCACGCGGTTTTCGTGCTTTTCGTGCAGCACCGGCACGTTCGCCACGCCGTTGGTGTCGACCACGGCGAAGGATTCGTCGATACGTCGCCCCGCCAGCACGTTGCCCGCCATCAGCACAATGGAGCCTGCGCCGTCGAGCTCGGTCGAGGTATGGCCGCGGTTCTCTGATAGACTGAATCGATCAGATCGCCGTAACGGCTGCGATAAGTCGCCTGGCCGAGGCCGACGGTTTCGCCGTTCTGCTGCGCGCCCTACATCTGCCAGCCAAAGCCGCCCTCGTAATCCGGCGTGCGCGAAAGCGACTCGTTGATGAGCGGCGAATGCTGGTCGAAGCCGCCCGACAACGCTTGCGTTCATGGTGTTGCCGATCGGCATCGACAGCGCGACGAACAGGCTCGTGTTGTGCGTCGTGCCGAAGTCGCGATAGATGCTCGCGGACAGTGCGACACGGCCCACAATCGTTGACGAATACGACAGCGAGCCGATGCGCGAGCGGCCCGAATAGGTATCGTCGACGCCGACATAGGTCACGCTGATCGACGCGGGTACACCGCCCATGCGGAAGGACGCGGCCACCCATGAGCGCCGGCCGTGGCCGTCGGCGTGCGCCGCAGCGATGCCTCGCCGAACACGTTGGGCACGCGCTGCGCATCGGCAACCTGCAGATCGATGCGCTGCAATTCAGGGCGATACGCATAGGTGAGGCCGGGAATCGCCGCGAGCGCGACGCGGCCCTGGGCATCGGCGGGAATGCGACCGGCAAGAATGCCGACTTTGCCCAGCTCGTCGGGACGCGTATAGAGCGCGCCGCCGACCAGAAAGAATTGCGCGACCTGCTCCGTCGAAATGCCATTGATGACGACTTCGAGATAGAGCACGCCGTTGTGGGCCGCTGTGTTGGGAATACTCGGACTGTTGAGCGCGGACGCGGGCGCGACGGTGATCGGCGCCGCCCAGGCCGCATGCACCGCAAGACTCAGCGACGCGCTCGCCGCCAGCGCGAGCGGCAGGCAGGCAGACCGGCGCGGGCGCATCCGGCCATCCGCGGGAGCGGTCCCCGAGCTTCACGGTCGCGTTACTTCGCCGACGACACCCTTGCTATCGAGTGTCACTTTCGCCGTCACCGGCGTGCCGTTGATGATCGCGTGCACGGTCGCGGCGGGCGGCATCCGCGACTGGCCACTGACGCGACGCATGCGCGAGCGCATAGCCGAGCAGGCCTGGCGCGACATCCGTCGTGCGGCCGTCCGCCCACTCGATGCGCACCTGGCTCAGCTGGGCGTGCGCGGTGTCCTCGTTGGACCCGTGCAGCACGAGACGCGTACCTTTGCCATCGACCGCGCCCGGCGCCGGAACGTTCTCCAGTGAGAAGTCCACCTTCGGCGTCGGCCCATTGACGGGCGCGCCCGCGAATACCGGCACCGAGTAACACAACTGCAAGCGAACGCCAGTCGTGCGCGCGGGTTTCTTCCTGCGGAATCTCGTCGACCAGCAGCGATAGGTTTCCTCGCCCTGCGGTGCTTCGCGGCTCGTGCGCAGAATCCGCACGGTGTGATCGCCGCCGGCCGGGATCATGATGATCGGCGGGCTGGCGACAATGCGCTGCGCGTCGTCGAGATGGTCTTCGCCGCGCGCTTCAAGTGGAGGAGAGGCATGGTCGCGTCCTCAGAACGTGACCGTGGCCGTGATGGTCGACGAATACGCGCCCGCCGCGGGTGCGTTCTGCGTCGGCACGCGACCGTAGACCGTCAGCGTCTGTCCGGTGCCGCTGCCGGTGCCCGACTGCATATCGCTGCCGACCGTATTGCCCCAGTTCAGGGTGCGTGCGGCGTCGCGGTACAGGCCGAAGTTGACCGTATTCGAACCGGTCCCGCCCAGCAGGCGGGCCGTCGGGCTCGAGCCCGTCACCGAGCCCTGATCGAGGCCAACGTTGTACGCCGTGCCCGAACTGCAGGTCACGTTGAGCGTGGTCGTCTGGTCGATATTGCTGGTGATCAGGCCGGTCGTGCCGAAGTCGCGCGGGCTCGCGGTGATCGCTCAATCGGCCTGGATCGTCAGCGATACCGTGAAGGTGGTGGATTTCGGGCTGGCGCCCTCGGCCAGCATCGGCGCCGCGCCAACCAGCGCTGCCGCAGTACAGACGACGGCCATCTTCCCGGCGCGCCGGGTTTTCTCAGTACGTTTCCGCATTTTTTCTCCGATCAATGCGTGTCGACGGATGGCCGTCGCTGTCGCGCGAGCATTCCTGAGTCTCTTAACGGCGATCAGCAATAAATCCTTGAGCTATCTGGCGATTGATTTTTTATGGGGTAAAAGTGACCATTCGCATAAGTGCGTTTATGGTTGGCGACGTTGCAAGAGGGCGCTTTACAACCGAGGGCGATTCCAATATTGCTGGCAAGCGGGATCGGCAAGGTGTGAGCTACAGGAGGTGGAAGCATGAAGATGCTGACGCACACGAACCGTCATCGCGCGGCAAGGACGACCGGTCGTTCAGGCCGAGTGCGCCGCACGGTATGCTCGCTCGCTGCGCTCGGGCATTGTTCGGACCGGCCACGTCGATGGCCACGGAAAGCGGCCTCGGCCGTCCGGTTGTGGGCACGAGCGTGATGTCGGGCGTGGGCATCGAGGAGCTGTATCTCGATGGCACCATCGGCGGCTCACGCGCGGTGCCGATCGGCGGGCGCGCATCGCTCGGCCTGAACGTACAGGTGTCCTTCACGCTCGCGTCGCTGGTCAG
>JAQFVJ010000248.1 GCA_029439525.1 Caballeronia sp. BR6202001591004 | reverse complement strand
AGTTGCCGGGGGGCTGCCCATGCGCCCACCCATGCGGCATCTGGCAGAGATGCTAACCCGCGTTGAACACTCCACGTCAGGCCAGCCTCCGCCTCACGGAAAATCATACTGACTTACAAGTGAACCGAATGTCGAACGGCGAGCGCAATCGGACTACTCGATCACACGCTCGCCGTTTCGAAGGACAACCACACCGACAATCCCCATTCGATGACGGGGAGACACGCCTTCAGGATTTCGGTTTGGCTTTCGTGCTGCGCTTGGTGACCTGCATTTCCTTGGCGCCGGCGGCCTTGGCAGGGGATGCCCTTGGGCGCGGCGGTCTTCTTGCGGCTCGACATTTCCATTTCGGCGGGATTGCTGGCCTGTGTCTTATGTGGAGATGGCATGGCGACCTCCTTCGAAGTATGTGTCCGGATCGACACATGACAACCATAGGATGCGCTGTCGCGGAATTCAAGACGCAGCGGCCATTTGCGTCGCGTTACGCCGAAAAAACTTTTGCTAGCGAAGCATTTCGATATACGCGGCCATCATGCATCTTTAGCCGATGAGTTTCAACCTTGCCGGCAGCGCTTCGCCGAACACGCGGCCTTCGTCGCTGCGATCCAGCGCCACGACTTCGCGGACCCTCGCAATCCTACGCGTGCGCGGCGCACGCGTGGGATTGCGCGAGCGGTCGCCGGTCATGCGCGCGATCTGCACGGCGGCGAAAGCGGCCGGTTCGATCTTCTTCCAGTTTGAGCGCGAGCAGTGCATCGAGCCTGTTCGCCGCGATGTCCGGCGGCACCACGCCGTGCGCGCTGCCATAGAACGGCTGACGCGCGCCGATGCGTCTGAGCGCCCACCAGCGGATGTTTTCCGAAGGCTTTTTGAGCCGCGTGAGCAGCCATTCACCGACTTCGATCTTGCGCTCGACCGGCACCCGCTCGAGCGATGCCGCGAGCTGCACCATGTCTTCATAACCCGCGCGTGCCGCGCCCGCGGTCTGCGATAGCGGCTCGCGCCGGGCGGCTGAAGCACGAAGGCCATGTCGTCCAGCAGATGCAGTTGCGCCGCTTCCGGCAGACCGCCAGCGGTGCGTCACCAAAGCGTCTACCATTCCGACAGATCTGGTTTTCGTTGCTGTACTGCACGCCCTGATCGAAGAGCGTCCACAACCCCGCTCGACGCGCTACCCGACGCGCTACCCGTCCAGCGGATGCCCGAAGCGCGACCGCATGCAATAGCCGGTCGGCGCTCGTGATCGGCGCTGCTGCGGCGACGTTTGGCGCGCTCCCACAGCGCGCCGAACAGTTCGCGCAGCACGGTGATGTCCCAGGTATCGCCCACGCCGAGCGTCTGTTCAAGCTGCGCGCGCAGGCGCTTGACTTCCTTCGAACCGACATCGTGCGAATGCGCGCCGAAGGTGCGATCGATCAGTTCGATGGCTTTCGGCAGGTGCGGATTCGTTTCGGGCGTCGGTCGTCTGCTCGCCCTTCGGTTCTTGGCGACGAAGCTGGAATTCGAGCAGCCAGCGCTTCGAGGGATCGTCGACGGCGATGCAGTGCATCTCCAGCGAGCCGACTTCGGTCAGCGATGTGGTTAGTTGCACGGCAATGTCGCGCGGCTTCGAAGCGCTGCCGATGCCCGATGCGCTTCCGTGATCGACGACCGTGGCAATCGGCGGCAGGCGCACGAAATCGCCCGCCGCGGCGCTCACGTCGGCGAGTTCGCCGGGCGCATAAGCCGTATCCGCGACCGATGACACAAGGTGGAAGCGCACCGGCGTGCCCAGCGTCAGCGCGAATGTCCGGTCGGCGAGATGGATCGCCTGTGCTTCCTCGGTGCCGCGCGGCAACAGGCAGACGCCGCACGCCTTCGGTCTGATCGGCGGCGTCATCGAGCAAAAGGAAATAGCTGCGCGCCGAGCCGCCACCGATGCGGGGCGCCTTGCCCGTGCGCGCGACCGCGACATTCGGATCGCCGTTGGCGAGCACATGCACCGGCGCGCCGTGTCATGCGCCCAGCGTCTCGGCGATGCGCGACGCGAGCGGTTAGGCGCGGAACACGCCGCCGTTGAGCAGCAGGGTGTCGGGGGATGATCTGTTCGCCCGCGTCCAGCGCCATTCAGCGCCTCGCGCGATGGCCCCGCAGCGCCGTCAGAAACGCCGCGACATGCCGCGTGATGGCGCCGGATTGCTCGCATCGCAGGCAGCCCAAATTCGACGATGCCGCTGCGCGCGTCGGCTTGTCGCCCGCGGACACCATCGGAAAAAGCCTTCGACGATGATGCGCGCGATTTCCTCACGCGTGACCTCGGTCGAGCGCGCCACCGATGAGCTTCGAACCCGCGCCGAGCAGCGTGACCGATGTCGCTTCGGGCGCATCGGCGCCGAGCAGTTGCTCTTTCGCGGCGCGGCTGCGCTCGACCAGTTGTGACAGCCGCTCGCCCTCGGGCGCGGACCGCCGCTCGGCCAGATGCGAGAGCGCGAGGTCCATGTTGTCGCCGCCGAGCATCAGATGGTTGCCGACGCCGATGCGCCTGAGCGGCGGCTCGCCGTTCTCCATGGCGACGCGGATCAGCGGTCGTGCCGCCGCCGCCATCGACGATCAGCACGAGACGCGTGTCGGCGAGTTCATCCGCGAGCGTCGCGCGATGATGAAACAGCCAGTCGTAGAACGCAGCCTGCGGTTCCTCGAGCAAACGCAGCGTCTCGAGTCCCGCCGGCGCGCCGCTTCGAGCGTCAGGGCGCGCGCCTTCGTCGAACGAAGCGGGCACCGTGAGCACCACGTCCTGCGCATCCAGCGGCGCATCGGGAAAGCGCTCGTTCCACGCGGCTTGGACGTGCGCCAGATGGCTGGCGCTGGCCATCACGGGCGAGATTCTCTCGACGTCGTCGCTCGCGCCCCACGGCAAAATTGGCGCGAGCCGATCGACCGATGCGTATGACAGCCAGCTTTTCGCGCTGGAGACGAGACGGCCGTGCACCTGCGCGCCGAGTTTGCGCGCGAAGCTGCCGAGCACGGCGGGCGCTTCCATCTCGCCCCACGGCAATTGCAGATCGGCGCTCTTGAGTTCGCCGGGCGCGAAGTGATAGCGCAGCGACGGCAACAGCGGCAGTCCCGCCACTTCGCCCGGAGGACCGGTGCGTTGCTCGATCTCGAAGACGGGAATCTCGTCGGAGCCCGCCTCGGCGTACGCGACCACCGTATTGTTCGTGCCGAGATCGATGCTGACGCGATACTTCACGCCAGCCACCGCCTTCTTCTTGCGTGTGGCCACTTACAGGCCCATGCCCTGGTCCGCGCTGACACCGCCCCGGACGTCGAACTCGACCTTTCAGCGTTCGTCCGAATTGTGCGGCACGGCTTCGAGTTCGAGCGTGCCGGCTTCGGTCACGCGCGCATGCAAACGGACTGGCACGACTTCGCCGGGCGTGCGGCCGTCCGACGGCAGCGGGGCTTCGATTTTCTCGAGTTCCTGCAACTCCTGTTTGCCAGTAATCGAGCAGCGTGCCGACCGTCTCCTGACGCCGCACCAACGAACCGAAGAAGCGAAAATGCACCGGCTCGCCGACCACCAGCCCGAATTCCTGCGTCGGCAGTTCGGCTTCGGTGCCTTCTTCCATGCCGGAGGCCGCGACGCACAGCGCGGACACCGGGCTCGAGTCCCGGCACGGCAGGCATCGCTGATTCGACCGCGATGTAGTACGCGCGCGCCGTGCCGCTGCGAATCCGCACGCCCTTGCCGCCGCGCACGTAGCCGTAATAGGCCGCGCCGCGTGCGACCGCGATGATCGAGGTCCGCGCCTTCGATGAGCCGTGCGGCGAGCCACGCGTTGAGCGTGTTCATCACGCGCTCGACCAGCAGCGTCGACTTGAACCCGCCGCCATTAAACAGCACGGCGGTCGGATGCAGCAGCGTTGCGCCTTCCGGTGCCTGACTTTGCAAGCCTTCGACTTCGGCCAGAGCGTTGACCTGACGGCCCAGGAACGCGGTGAGATGGCGCGTCACCACCGCGTCCTGCGCGTACGGCAGACCGAGTTGTGTGAGGCCGGCGCGCGCGGCTGACCGGACACGCAGCGGCATCGACTTGGGGGAAAGCCTTCGAGCAGAATCTGCGTGAGTTCGGTGCGGATCGAGCCGCCGATCAGCTTAGCCGCGGCTCGGCACGACGAGCGGCACGGTCTCGACGGAGTGATCGGACAGCAGCGTTTCCTTGGCCGAACGGCATGCGTAGGTGAGCGCGCGCAGTTGCCACGGATCGGCCTGCGTGCCTTGCTGGGCGAGCTTGCGTGCGACGATGTGCGCGAGCGCGAGATCCATGTTGTCGCCGCAGAGCAGAATGTGTTCGCCGACTGCGACGCGATGCAACTCGAGATTGCCGTCGCGCTCGACGACCGCGATCAGCGACAGGTCGGTCGTGCCGCGCCCGACATCGACGACGAGGATCACATCGCCCACCTTGACCTGCTTGCACCACGCGCTGCACTTCCTCGGGCGCACCGGCGGGCAGAATCGCCGCGCGGCGATCGACGCCGGGATGGCACAGCCAGCTTTTGGCGCTGGAGACGAGCCGGATCGACGTGCCCGCGCCGCGACTGCGCGCCAGTTCGCCGACGATGAACGTGCGTTCCTGCGTCCACGGCAAGGTCATGTCGCCGGGCGCGAGTTCGCTGCGGCAGATAGAGAAACAAGGGCAGCAGATCGCGTTCTTCCGCCGTGTCGGTGCCGTCCCAGACTCGGCCGTCGCAGAAAGTGGCCGCGCGATGCTCGTCCGGTACGGCGATACCCGCTGCTTGCGCCGCCTCGCGATACGGCGCGGTCTGATTCACGGCAGCAGCGACGTCGACGGCATCGATATCGACATCGAGCATGCCCCAGCGCGGATATTGCGTGACGAACCACATGCTATCGGGTGCGCGCGGATAGTTCACCGCGCCGTCATCGAAAAAGCGCACCGCGCGCGGACCATCGACGGGCGTGAGCCGTGCTTCGATCAGCTTGCGCACATCGAGCAGATCGGGCGATACTAGCGCCTCCGCGATTTCCACGCGATGCGCGCGCGAATTGCGCCACGCGCACGCATCGAGCATCGCGCGCCGTGTTCGGATAGAGCACGACGAAATCGCGCCGGCAGGCAAGCACCTTCTCCGGATGATCCAGCCAGATGTCGCTCGTTATAGGCGACGGTCTTTCCCGCGCCGCGCGATTCGGCCACCGCATGCCACGGATCGCCTGCGCAGAAACCGTCGAGCGTGCCGTCGGCGAGCGCGCATCGGCCATGCGTGGCGGCGGGATCAATGCTGCGCACGTCGCGCAACGGATGCACGCCGTGCGCCGCGAGCCAGTAGGTAGAGCCACATCGCATGCGTGCCGGTCGGGAAAGTCTGCGCGAGCACGGGTGGACGTCCGAGCAACGTCAACGCGTCTTTCACGGACGCGCCACTTTGCAGCGCCTGCGCGAGCGGCGGCGACAGCGTGATCGCCTGTCCGTTGCGATTGAGCACCATCAAAACGGCCATTCCGCCTACGGCCCGCCGATGCACAACTGCACGCCATAAACGAGGCCATAGAGCGCATGCGCGCGGCGTTGATCCGCCGGACAACAGCTTGTCGCGCACGGCGGCCCACGACGGCTGCCGGCACAGTTCGATCTCCAGTCCGTACCGCTT
>JAQFVJ010000247.1 GCA_029439525.1 Caballeronia sp. BR6202001591004 | reverse complement strand
CGCGAGCACAACAAAAATCCGAAGCCGATCAAGTGGAAGTATGACGATCCTTCGCCTCGGATCCACCCGGTGCCAAATCAATCACGCAGTCGACTAGGTGGGTGTTGCGGCCGTCCTCGCATACTAACCGCCATCACGTCCCTCCCGCTTCTCCACCACACAACTCGACCGCTGCACCGGCTGCGCCAGCGTCGCGCCATGCCGCGTCGCGATCCCATAGGGTGCGCCACGTCGCTCGACGCGAATCGGCAGCGCCGCCATCATTCCGTGTTCCGCGAAGTACTGCGCGACCTTCAAGGGCATCAGCGCGATCGTCCCCGCGCCCGCGCGCAGCAATGACAAGGTCGCGAAGGTCGACGACGTTTCGATCGCATAACGCGGAAACGGCACGCCCGCATCGTCGAATAGCTGTTCGAGCAGCGAGCGCATCGGCAACGCCGCTTGCGGCACGATCCACGGATTGCCGCCCAGATCGGCCAGCGTCACTTTCTTTGCGCGCGCCAGCGGGTCCGCGCCATCGACGACGAAGCACACTTCCTCGATCTCGAGCGGAATGAAATCGTAAGCCTCGGGATGCACGCTGATGCTCGGCCGTCCGATCACCAGATCGAGCAGACGCTGATCGAGCATCGACAGCAAACGCGCGCTGTTGTCCTCCCACACTTCGACGGAAATATCCGGTTGCACGTCACGCAGCGAAGGCAGGTTCGGCGTGAGCCATTCGGGCATCGAACCCATCACCGCACCGATGGCGAGCGTGCCGCCGCCTCCGCGCATGATGGCCGCCAACTCGTCGCGCAGCGCGCCGATCTCCGAACGCACCGCGCGCATGACGGATCACGCAGCGCCCGAGCTCGTTCGGCACGATGCCGCGCGGCGATCGCGCGAACAGTTCCGTGCCGAACATCGCCTCGATCTCGCGCAAGGACTTGGCTGTCGCGGGCTGCGACAGCGACAACTGCTGCGCCACTTTTCGTAGCGAGCCGTGGTCGTCGAGCGCGATCAATAGCGCGACGTGATTGCCGCGCAGTCTCCTCAATATCGCATCGATACTGGTTATCACCGATATAACTCCAGCGTCTCACCTGATCGGACGGTTTCATTATCTGGCCGCACCGATGCCTCTTTAAGCTGGGCTGGTCGATGTTCGTGCTGACCCGCGCTTCGACAGGCGCGGCTCGATCATAGCCGGAACACTCGCGGCGCACGAAGACAAACGCATCCATCAGGGATCCATCGAGAATCCAAATCAGGAGAGAAGCAAATTGAAAAGAATCGGTATCGATGTCGGGGGTACCTTCACCGACGTCGTGATGGTGGATGATGCGACGGGCCAGATCTGGTCCACCAAGGTGGCGACGACGCCGAAGGATCGCGTCATCGGCACCATGAAGGCTCCGTAAGATTCTCGCGCTGTCGGACACAGCGAGCGCGGACGTGTCCTTCCTCGGCCACGGCACCACGATGGCGACCAACATGCTCGTCGAAGGCAGGGGCGCCAAGACGGCGCTCATCACCACGCGCGGTTTCCACGACATTCTCGAATTGCGGCGCGTGTCGCGTCACGATCGCGCCGATCTTTACGATCTGCTGTTCGACAACCCGCGTCCTTTGGTCGAGCGTCGCTGGCGACTCGAAGTGAGCGAGCGTCTGCGTTATGACGGACGCGTCGAAACGACGCTCGATCAAGGCGAACTCGAGGCGCTCGCCGCGCGGATTCGCGCGTCGGATATCGAAGCGGTCGCCGTGTGCTTTCTGCATGCGCATGTGAATCCGCAGCACGAACGCGAAGCCGTGGACTCGCTGCGGCGTCTGTTGCCGGATCGCTTCATCTGCCCATCGCACGAGGTCAATCCCGAAGCGATGGAGTACGAGCGCGCCAGTTCAACCGTCATCAACGCGATGCTCGGTCCGGTCTGCGACCGCTATATCGGACGGCTCATCAATGCGCTCGCGCAGCACGGTTTCGCGGGCAAGTTCCTCTTCATGCCGTCGAACGGCGGTCTTGCGAGTCCGGCGATGGTCGCGGACAAACCCATCGTGCTGCTCGAATCGGGTTCGGCGGGCGGCGTGTCCGCGGCGATCCGCAACTGCGAAAAGAGCGAGCTGAAAAATGCGATTCTCGGCGACATGGGCAGCACGACCTTCGATGTTTCGCTGATCCGCGAATTCCGGCCCGAGTTGTGCAACAAGAGCCTGCTGCATACCTACGCCGTGCGCTCGCCGAGCATCGATATCGATTCGGTCGGCGCGGGCGGCGGCTCGATCGTGTGAATCGATGCGGGCGGCGGCGTGCGCATCGGACCGGAAAGCGCGGGCGCCGATCCCGGTCCCGCGTGCTACGGACGCGGCGGCACGCGACCGTCACGGATTGCAACCTCGTGCTCGGCTATATCGATCCGGACAGCTTCCTCGGCGGCGAATTCAAGCTGGGTGCGCAGGCCGCGTGGCGCGTGGTCGACGAAGTGATCGCGCAGCCGCTCGGCGTGTCCGTGCCGGAAGCCGCGCAGGTCGTGCGCTCGGTCGCGAACGCCCTGATGGCGCAGGCGATTCGCATCATGACGGTCGAGCGTGGCTACGATCCGCGTAAGTTTTCGTACATCTGTTACGGCGGCGCGGGTCCGGTGCACGCGGTCGATCTCGCGCATGAAATGGGCATCCGGCGCGTGGTGATTCCGCCGCTGCCCGGCCTGTTCAGCGCGTTCGGCATGGCGGTCGCGGATCAGCAATACGACTATCTGCGTCCGCTCGAAAGCGATCTCGCGATGATCGACGACGCAGCGCTCCACGCCGCGCTCGAGGAACTCATCGCGCAGGGCGTGGAGGAGCTCGAGCGTCACGGTGTCGATGCACAAGGCGTGAAGATCGTGCGTCTCGCCGATTGCCGCTACGCCGGCCAGCCCCGATGTCATCACCGTCGAAGTGCAGGGCGAAGCGCAAGGCATCCGCGCGGGGCTCGCACAAGCTTTCGAAGACGCGCATCGGCGGCAATGGAATTTCATCAGCAAGGATAAGCTGATCGTGGTCGCCAACGTGCGTTTGCAACTCGTCACGACGACGGGCTGGCCCGGGCCGCGACGGCGGCGCCATGCCTAAGCCCACGCGCACCCGCGAGGTTTATTTCGACAGGGGCGTGCGCACGCTGCCGGTGTTCGCGCGCATGGAAATTCCGGTCGGCGCGACGATCGAAGGACCGGCCGTCACGAGGAGCACAGCAGTTGCGCGGTGCTCAAGGCGTCGCATGTGGCGCGCGTCGATCCCGATCTCAATCTCCTCATCGAACCCACCGCACTGGCAGCCTGAATTCATGGACACCGTTCCATTACTTATGAAATCATCTGCAGCAGTCTCTTCGCCGTCGCGCGTGAAATGAAGATCGCGATGATGCGCACCGCCGGCAGCCCGCTGATGCACGTGAGCGGCGACTCGTCGGCCGCCATCTTCGACGCCGACATGCTGCAGCTCGTCGCGCAAGGCAACGACATTCCGACGATGCTCGGCTCCGCCGTCATCTCGACGCGCATGTCGGTGGAAGCGGTGGGACGCGAGAACCTGCGCACCGGCGACGTTATCGTCAGCAACGACGCGTATGTTGGCGGCGGGAATCTCAACCGGATGTGCAGTTCACGCGGCCCGTCTTCGCGGACGGCAGGATCGTCGCGTTCGTCATGACGCGCGGGCACTGGACCGATATCGGCGGGCAATTACCGGGAAGCTATACGGTCACGACGTGGAATGTATTCGCGGAAGGGATCCGCATTCCGCCGGTGTTTCTGTATCGCGTCGACAAGGTCGTGCAGGACATGCTCAACCTTCTCACCAAAAACAGCCGAAACGCGCACGAATTGCTGCTGGACATTCAGGCGCAATACGCGGGCACCTTCGTGGGCGACCGGCGCATCGGCGAACTCGTGTCGAAATATGGCGCCGACGCGTTGCGCGACGTGATGAGCCAGAGCCTCGATCATTCGGAGAAGCTGATTCGTGCCGAAATCGCGCGCATTCCGGATGGCGTCTACGAAGCGGAAGAATATCTCGATCCGATCGAAGCGCCGGGCTGGAAGCAGGAGCGTCCGCTGCTCAAAGTGAAGATCACCAAGACCGGCGATCACATCACGTTCGATTACACCGGCACGGGTGCGCAGGTGCGCGGCGGCATCAACTGTCCGCTGTCGGTGACGTGCAACAGCACGTGGTTCACCGTGAAAGCGCTGACCGATCCGGGCATTCTGATCAATCAGGGCTGCTATCGGCCGGTGACGATCATCGCGCCCGAAGGCAGTGTGTTGAATTGCCGTTATCCGGCGTCGGCGTGTCGGGCAATACGGAGACCTCGCTGCGCGTGATCGATCTGCTGCTGAAGGCGCCCGCACCCGCGGTGCCGCGCATCACGGGGCAGAGCAATTGCGCGTCGTGCGCGGGCATTTTCAGCGGACGCGATACGGATGCGGCGCGCATCGCCCGCACCGGGCAGGGAGTTCGTCACGATGCACGACGTCCACGCGGGCGGCATGAGCGCGCGTGCCGAGAAGGACGGCGTGAGCGGCGTGCGCGTCTCGTCTATGTGGGTAATGCAGGCAGTCAGTCCATTGAGATGATCGAAGCCACGTCGCCGCTGGTGGTCGAGGAATGGTCGCTTGTGACCGATAGCGGCGGCGCGTGTATCGCGTCGAATACGACGAAGCGATCTTCACCGTGTCCGGCGAACGCGGACGATCCGCGCCCGAAGGACAGTTCGGTGGACAACCCGGCACGCGCTTCCAGTGCATCGTGCGGCGCGCGGACGGCAGCGAGGAGCATACGGTCGCGGCGAAGGGCGGGCAGACGGTCGTTTATCGCGGCGATCGCGTCACGGTGCAGCCGGCGGGCAGCGGTGGCTATGGCGATCCACATCGACGTGAACAGGCGCGCGTGGATGCCGATGTCGCGGATGGCTACATCAGCGCCGAAGCCGCCGTGCAACTGTACGGTCAGGCGGACGAACCCGCTCGAAGTCACCGCCGAATGAGCACGAACGAAGCCATGATGAGCCAGTCCTTGCCGCTCGGGGGCGTATGCGTGGTCGAGATCGGTCACAGCCTTGCTGCGCCGTATGCGGGCATGATCCTCGGGTCGCTGGTCGCGGAGGTGAGGTCATCAAGATCGAAAGCGCGGAGAACGGCGACTATGCGCGCGACTGGGGCCCCGCCTTTCGTTGATGGCGCGGCGGCGCTCTTTCATGTGGTGAATCACGGCAAGAAGAGCATCGCGATGTCGCTGCCGAATCCCGACGAAGCGAACGCATTGCGCGAGCTGATCGCGCGCCGCGCCGATGTCGTCCTGCAGAACCTGAAAGCAGGCGGCACCGAGAAATACGGTCTCGGCGGCGAGCAGATGCTGCGCATGAAACCGTCGCTCGTCTATTGCAATCTTGGCGCGTTCGGCATGGCGGGTCCGCTGCGCGACAAGCCCGGCTACGATCCGCTCGTGCAGGCGCTGTCCGGCCTGATGAGCTTTTTCGGCCAGCCGGGCGAGCCGCTGTCGCGCATTCCGGTGGCGGTGAATGACATGGGCACGGGTCTGTGGGCTGCCCATCGGCACGCTCGCCGCGCTCTTCTCAGACGTCAGGCGACGGGCGCGGGCGAAGTAGTGTCAGTATCGCTCTACGAGACCGCAATCAGCTGGGCCGGCATCCAGATCGCGGACTATCTTGCTTCGGGCACGTTGCCGGGGCGCTGGGGATCGAGGACGGCGGCGATCGTGCCGCATCAGGCTTTCAAATGCTCCGATGGCACGATCATAGTCGCGGCGGGCAATGATCGTCTGTTCCGCCGCCTGTGCGATGTGCTCGCGATTCCCGCACTCGCGGACGATGCGCGCTTCGTCACCAACGGCGTGCGCGTGAGCAATCGCGTCGAGCTGATCCACTTGCTGCACGTCGAATTCCGCAAGCAGGGCACGGCGCACTGGCTCGACGCACTCGATCGCGCTGGCATTCCGTGCGGGCCGATTCAGACCATCGATCAGGTGGTCGAACACGAACAGACCAAGGTGCTCTATCTGCTGCGCACGACCGATGACGGCGCGGCGACGGTCGTCCGGTGTGCGGATTTCGTTCCGGCGGCGCGCGGCCCGCGCATACCGGCGTCACGCCGGAGCTAGGCGAACATAACCATCTGCTGGCAAGGGCGCCACTGGGGACATCCTGGAACTC
>JAQFVJ010000246.1 GCA_029439525.1 Caballeronia sp. BR6202001591004 | reverse complement strand
GAGCGGCGACGACTGTCCGCCCGGACGCGTGATGACGATGGTGGCGCGGCGTTCGCTCGCCATCAGGAGGCAGGCCCGGTCGGTGTTGCATCCGGCGCCGCATTCGGCGCGGTGTTCAGACCGTCGGCGTGGCTCATCGTCGTGAGCGCGCCGACGATTTCCATCGCGCCTTGCGCTTCGAGGTCGGCCGACACGCGCCAGCCCAGTTTGAGCGCTGCCGTGAGATCGGGCGCGCTGACGCTTTCCTCGGCGCGCAGCACGCGCTTGCCATCGGGCATCGACACGATACCGCGCAGATGCAGCGCGTCGCCGTTCCATTGCGCGAACGCGGCGAGCGGCACTTCGCAGCTTCCGCCGAGCGCGCGCGACACAGCGCGTTCCGCTCCGACGGCGATCGCGGTTTTTTCATCGTGCAGCGGTGCGAGCCACGCGGCGAGTTCGGGGCGATCCGCGCGGATTTCGATGCCGAGCGCGCCCTGCCCTGCCGCCGGCAGGCTTTCCGCCGGTTCGAGCGTCGCGCGAATGCGCGCTTCCATGCCCAGCCGCTTCAAGCCGGCCTCCGCGAGAATGATCGCTGCATAGTCGCCGCGATCGAGCTTGGCCAGGCGCGTATCGAGATTGCCGCGCAGCGGACGCACATCGAGCTGCGGATAGCGCATGCGGATCATCGCCTCGCGGCGCAGGCTCGACGTGCCGACGATGCTTCCCGCGGGCAGTTCAGCGAGTGACGCAAAGTGCTGCGACACGAACGAATCGCATGGGTCCTCGCGCTCGAGAATGGCGCCGAGCACGAAGCCCTTGGGCAGTTGCATCGGCACATCCTTGAGCGAATGCACGGCGAGATCGGCGCGGTCATCGGCGATGGCGGCTTCCAGTTCCTTCACGAAGAGGCCCTTGCCGCCGACCTTCGACAAGGTGCGATCGAGAATCTGATCACCGCGCGTGGTCATTCCGAGAATTTTCACGTCGCATCGTGAATATAATTTGTGCAGCGCACACCGCACATGCTCTGCTTGCCACATGGCGAGCCGGCTTTCCCGCGAAGCAATGACGAGGCTCGTGGGCGGTGTCGTGGAATGCGTCTCGGAATTCATTGATGCTCGATCGAATGACGGGATGAAATAACGAACAATGGTAGCACGCACGCCAGGGTCCAATTATGGACACGCGGCGGGCAAAGCCTTGCCTGAAGCGCCTTCCGGCGCGTTTTCGATGTCCTTCGCGTGGTGCGCGGCGGGTTTTCACCATGAAAGCCGAATGCGATCGCGCGTATGCCGCGTCTGTCTGCGCACTGAATCATCAGGCAGAACGCGCGTCGAATGCACGACGTGGCCGCTTTCGTCGCCGAATTTTGTCGATGTACCTTGGTTTCGCTGCCTCAGAGGAGATTACACGTGATGTCTTCCGGATCGGTTCGCCCCGCGCGTCGCCATGCCGCATCGCCCGGCTCTCTCTCCGACACGCCGCGCACGGGGTCGTCGTCCGTCAGCATCACGAAAGCCGCCAGCGCTACAAAGGCGTCAAAAGCTGCCGTCGAACCCGCGCCGATGAAGGCGCCTAAGAAAGCCAAATCCGCGAAGCAGCCGAATGGCGTCAATGGCGAAGCCATCGCGCTAGCGGACGGCAACGCGTCTTCCAAAACTACGAGTCGCGCCCGCGACGACAAGGATCGCCCGCTGTTCGAGGACATCCGCTATCTCGGCCGGCTGCTGGGCGACGTGCTGCGCGAGCAGGAAGGCGCCGCGGTGTTCGATGTCGTCGAGGCCATTCGTCAGCCGGCGGTGAAATTCCGCCGCGAGGACGACGTCGAAGCCTCGCAGACGTTGGAAAAAGCTGCGCGCGCTGTCGCCGGAACAGACAGTGAGCGTGGTGCGCGCGTTCAGCTATTTCTGCATCTGGCCAATATCGCGGAAGACTGGCATTACAACCGCCGCCGCATTCACACGCTCGCGGGTTCGGCGCTGCAGCCGGGCACCATCGCGTATGCGATCGAGACCATGCGCGAGAAGAAGAACGTCAGCGCGACGCGCAAGCTGCTGCAGAAGTTCTTCGACGACGCACTGATTGTGCCCCTGCTCACCGCGCATCCGACCGAAGTCTCGCGCAAGAGCATTCTGGATGCGCAGCACGACATCGCGCGCATGGCTCGCCGTGCCCGAAGCGCGCGAGGCGTTTCAGGCGTTCTTCGAGAAGCGCAAGCCCGATTCCACGAAGTTCGAATAAGGGAGCGATATCGCATGCGCACGACTCTGCTTTACGCCGCGACCCTGCTGTGCGTCGGCGCGCTCGCGTGGGCCGATCAACCGGAATGTGCGAACGCGCCCACGCAAATGGCGATGAACGAGTGCGTCGGCAAGAACCTCAAGGCCGCGGATCAGAAGATGAACGACGCGTATCGCGCGCTGCTCGCCAAGGTCAGCAAGGACGGCGGCGAGTAATTGCGTCGTGCGCAGCGTGCGTGGCTCGCATGGCGCGATGCGAGCGAATTCGACAACATGGGCACGTGCGGCGGCAGCATCCATTCGTCGATGGTCGCCATGTGCGTGGAGAACCTGACGCAGGCGCAGGCGAAACATCTCGACGCGCAATTGCACTGCAAGGACGGCGACCTCGATTGCGGCGGACAGTGAGCGACGCGCGATCAGTCCACGTCGTATTCGACGAAGCTATTTTCCCGCGCGAAGCTGACCAGCCGCAAGCCCGCTTGCTTGGCGATGGGAATGGCGAGCGACGTCGGCGCGGAAATTGTCGCGACCATCGGAATGCCTAAATGCGCCGATTTGCGCACGAGTTCATAACTCGCGCGGCTCGACAGAAAGACGAAGCCGTGCGTCGTGTCCTCGCGCTGAAGCAAGAGATTGCCGATCAGCTTGTCGAGCGCGTTGTGACGGCCGACACGTCCTCGAACGCGTAGCGGACCGTGCTCATCGCACCATGCGGCGGCGTGCAAGCCACCCGTCAGCTTCGTGAGCGCTGATGCTCGCGCAACTCGCGCGCCGCGCGTTCGATCGTGTCCGGCGCGAGCTTCGCCAGAAAGCCCGTGTCCGGCACTTGTTCCGGCTGAAGATCCAGCAAGTCGATGCTCTCGATCCCGCATACGTCGCAGCCGGTGCGTCCGGCGAGCGCGCGCCGCTTGTCCTTCAGCGCCATGAACGCCTGCTGCACCATTTGCAGATGAACCTCGGCATGCGGCAGCGCGATGCCGTCATCGCGGTAATAGACCTCGATATCGTGGACATCGCTGCCACGCTCCACGATGCCTTCCGTCAGCGAAAAGCCCAACGCGAACACTTTCAGATCGCGCGGGGTGCACATCATCACTGCGTGCGAGATGCCGTTGAAGAGCAGCGCGACCGGCCATTCCTGACCGACTGCATGCATCGGCGGCGAGCGAGGTCGCGCCATCGCGATGCCGGCGCACCTGACGTTCGGCATAACCGGGCTGATCGTCTGTTTCGAGTTGATTCACTGAAGTGCTCCTGATTGCCTGAAACGCGTAAGACTCGGGTACAGTCTGGGAACATCGCTTGCTCTTAGCTCATGCTGCATGCGTCGATCAAACACGCGGCAGCGGCTCTGACTGCTGATGACTGGATCTCAGACTAGATTCCTACAATAATTTACTTAAGCGGGCAACACGCGCGATGCGCGTACGCCCTTAATCCAACGAAGCTATCGCCATGGTACTTTACGACGCCGCTCGTCTTTTCGGTTTCGAGGTCGAATCCTCTGACAATCTGCGCTTCATTCCGCTCGCGGTGCGCTTCAACATGGACCGCTTCAGCAAGCGCATCTCGCTCGAGCAATGGCAGATGCTGCCTTACGACGATCGCGTGCTGCTCGCGCGCTTTCCGCTCGACGACGAAGCCGGCCTCGAAAAGAACTTCGATCTTGCGCTCGACGAAATGCTCAAAACCCACGCCAACGCCGAACCGGAACGCGTCGAACTCGATGCCGATCCAGTCTGGGCGCACGCGGACGCCGTGCCCGAAACGGTGATCCGCCAAAGCAGCCTGTGCGGCGTGAGCGCGCCGAGCCTGTCGAAATGGGCGAAGCTCGATCGCTTCCAGCGTTATGCGCTCGCCAAGCTCTCGCGCAACACGGACAAGATCAATCAAGACTTTTTGCCCGCGATGCGCGAATTCGGCCTCACCGAATAAGCCGCGAGGGAGAAGAGCGCCCGCAAACGTTAAGCGGGCACTTTAATCAGATTATTCGACGGTCGACCCTAAAGACGGCGCACTTGCTGCCGATATCGGCGGTATTCATAGAACGCGGATCGGACGCTCGTTAGCTTTTCCGCGCTCGTGGGTGGACGCCGTCTGCCCGATGCGTCTCCGACGCGCATCCACAAGGATCGGCCGTCGCTCATGCCTCGGTTTCATCTCCAGGCGTTTGCTCGTCAATACCGCGGTCGTGCTGGTCGCGCTGGGCGCGAACGCGTTCGTCGCGTGCGAGCGGATCGATGCCTGCACGAAAGCGATGCCGCCACGCTGCGCTCGATAGAGCCTGCTGCGCGATCTGTCCGTGTATCGCGGCGCGCTCGGCGAGTCCATGACGCAACTGAGCCCCGCTTCGAAGCAACCGGCGCGGCGGAAACGCGCGCATCGCACGACGCACGCGCCGATCATCTCGACGCGCTGGAAAGCGGCCTGCGCGCGCAACTCGCGATGGAGCCGTGCATGACGAACGCCTTCGATGCACTCGCCGCGCGTTGCCACCATGCGCCACGATGCCGATCAGGCGTTCGAACGCACGCGCAACGCATCGGGTGATGACTCCCGTGCTTGGGCTGACGCTGCTTTCGTGCAGCTCGGCGAAGATCAGCAGGCGGTCGATGAAGAACTGTCCGCGCTGCGCTCCCGTATCGATACGGCGACCATCGACGCCGACCAATCCGCCCAAGCCTCCAGCGGCGCGATGATCCTGCTCGTCCTGACGATGCTCGCGGGCAGTGGCGTGCTCATCTGGCTGTTCGCGAGCCACGAGCGGGCGTCGCGCGAAAAGCTCGGCATCGCGCGGGCGCGACAGCGCAGCAACGAACGCTTTCGCGGCATGTTCGAGGCGCATCCGGTGCCGATGTGGATCGTCGATCGCGAGACCATGCGCTTCGTCGCCGTGAATCCGGCGGTCATCGAGCACTTCGGCTTTTCCGAGCCGGAGTTCATGAGCATGGTGCTCTCCGATCTCCACTTCACCGAAGACTTCGACAGCTTTGCCGCGCGGCTCGGGCGCAGCGAAAGCGAGGCGGGCGAACGCTCGTCGGCGGGACGCGGCGCGGCAGGCGTGTGGCGCTATTGCAGCAAGGACGGCGCAGCGATCAGTGCGGACGTATCGCACCATTCGCTGACGTATTCGCATCGGCCGGGCATCTTCATGCTGGCGAACGACGTGACCGATCGCATCAACGCGGAAGCCGAAGCGCGCCGCTCGAACGAGATGCTCGAAGCCGTCATCGACAATACTCCGCAGCGCGTGTTCTGGAAGGACCGCGAATCACGCTATCTCGGCTGCAACAACGCGTTCCCGCGCGATGCCGGTCTCGCCTACACCGACAGGTGATCGGCAAGACGGATTTCAAACTGCCGTGGAGCGTGCTCGCGGATTCGGTGCGCGTCGACGACGAGGAAGTCATGACGACCACCGTGCCGAAGATGCACTACGAGCGCGATGTCGTGATAGGCGATTCGCTGCGCACCCTCGTCACCAGCAAGCTGCCGCTAATGGACGGCGAAGGGCAGATCATCGGCGTGCTCGGCTCGTATCACGACGTCACCAATATAACAAGCGCGCCGAACTCGCGCTACGCCTGCAAAGCCGCGCGCTCGACGCCAGCGTGAACGCGATTCTCATTACCGGCGTGGTGAACGGCGCGAACGTCATCGAGTATGCGAACCCGGCGTTCAAGCGCATCACGGGCTACGACCCGAGCGAGATCATCGGCCAGGATTGCCGTTTCCTGCACGGGCCGGACAACGATCAGGAAGGCTTGTCGTCGATCCGTCACGCGCTCGCGGTGAACATGGAAGCGAGCGTCGTGGTGCGCAACTATCGCAAGGACGGCGCGCTGTTCTGGAATCAGCTTTTCGTCGCGCCGGTGCCGAATGCGCTCGGGCAGACGACGCATCACATTGATATCGTACGACGTAACGGACCTGATGAACTCAGGAGCAGCTCGAATATCAGGCCAACTACGACGGCCTAACGCGTCTGCCGAACCGCAATCTGCTGCGCGACCGTTTGCAGATCGCGATCGAACAGGCGTGCCGTCGCGATACGAAGATCGCCGTCGTGTTCATGGACCTCGACGGCTGCAAGAACGTCAACGATAGCCTCGGCCACAGCATCGGCAACCGGCTGCTCGCGGTGATCGCTGGAGCGGCTCGTGCGCTCCAGCGATACGGTCGCGCGTCACGGCGGCGACGAGTTCGTGATCGTGCTGCCTGATCTCACCGACGAAGCCGGCCTGATCGCGTGGATGGAGCGCGCGCGGCCATTTCGGAGCCGGTGCTGATCGACGACACCGAGCTTTATGTGGGGTGCAGCATGGGCGCGAGCCTGTTCCCGCAGGACGGCGACTACGCCGAAACCGTCATGAAAAAGGCCGACCTCGCGATGTATCGCGCGAAGGACATGGGCCGCAACAACTATCAGTTCTATCAGCCGGAGATGAACGCGACCGTCGGCGCGCGGATGAATCTAGAGCGGGGTCTGCGGCGCGCGCTGCGCGACGGCGAATTCCTGCTGCACTATCAGCCGCAGGTGGACATGGCGTCGGGCGCGATCGTCGGCATCGAGGCGCTGGTGCACTGGAAAGACCCGGAACAGGGACTGGTGTAGCCCGCGTCGTTCATTCCGGTCGCGGAAGAAAGCGGGCTGATCGGCCCACTGTCGGAGTGGGTGCTGCGCGGGCATGCCGGCAGAACAAGGCGTGGCAGAACGCCGGGCTGCCGCCTGGCGCGCGTGTCGGTGAATCTGTCGGCGCGGCATTTCCAGCAGCGCGATATCGCCAGTCTCGTGACGTCGGTGCTGCACGAAACCGGGCTGGAACCGCGCTATCTCGAACTGGAACTGACCGAAAGCGCGATCATGCGCAACGCCGAGGAAGCGGTGATGATGCTCTCCGAGTTGTCGGCGCTGGGCATCGGCATCGCGATCGACGACTTCGGCACGGGCTATTCGAGCCTGTCGTATCTAAAGCCGCTTTCCGGTGCATCGGCTGAAGATCGACCGCTCGTTCGTCGCGGATATCGGCTTGTCGGACGATGGCGAAACCATCACGTCGGCGATCATCGCGCTCGCGCATTCGCTGGAATTTACAGGTGATCGCGGAGGGCGTGGAAACGTTCGCGCAGCACGAATTCCTGGGCGAACGCGGCTGCGGCGAAATGCAGGGGGCACTTTTCCCACCCGATGCCGCAGGACACGATTCCGGGCCTCTTGCAGCAGGGCGTGCTGGTGAACCGGCGTCAGTCGAGCGGCGGCAGCACGCGCGGACGGGGGTCGCGACGTAGGGTAAGCGTCGCTTCCGTCACCTTGACGACTTCGTCCTGCAGACGCATGCGCTGCGCCTACACTTCGATGTACACCGTCACCGACGTGTTGCCGGTCTTGACGACATCCGCGTAGCAACTCAGCAGATCGCCGACGAACACCGGATGCTTGAACAGGAAGGAGTTGACCACGACGGTCGCGACGCGTCCGTTGGCGCGGCGGCTCGCGGGGATCGAGCCTGCGATATCCATCCACCTGCGCCATGATCCATCCGCCGAACACGTCGCCGTGGATGTTGGCATCGGCGGGTTGCGGCACGACGCGCAGCGCGACCGGTTTGGGGGGGAAGCAGGGATTCGTTGGGCATGGAAGGCGGTCCGGTTCGCATCGGCGCAAAGGTCGAAGGGAGAGCCGCCAACGCCAGCGGGGCCTTGAACCTTCTGCGACAATGCCTACTTAACACACGACAAGTCTCGCATTGCCCGAGGTTGCCGGAGAACACGAAGGCTTGCAGCAAATTGTACTGGAAAGCACGCGCCCGACGGGCGGCTCGATCGAATAAAAGCGTCCCCCCAGACGTCGCGCAGAACTACCCGTTCGCCACGTCCCCGAAGATAAAGAAATTAAAGAAATGCGCCGCTTCCCCAACCGAGAGCCCGGTCTGCCCGCTCAAGGGCCGCGCAACGACTGGCAGAAGATCCGCTCGCTGCTGCCTTATCTCACCACTTACAAATACAAATGGCGCGTCGCGTTCGCGCTAGCGTGCCTGATCGGCGCGAAGGTAACCTCGGCGTGAAGTGCAGACGTACGTTGCGATGCGCGTTGAGGAAGTTGGCGACCCGCTCCGTCTTATGGCTACTCACGTTGTCACAGATTGTCACAGAG
>JAQFVJ010000245.1 GCA_029439525.1 Caballeronia sp. BR6202001591004 | reverse complement strand
TCGGGCGCCGGGCGCCAGACTTTTAAGAACACGATGGTGACGATCAGCGAAGTGAGCGATGACAGCACGTCCGTCAATTAATGGCCGAGATAATTCGACGTAACGAACTGCGCGAGCGCGAAACTTCCGCCCGATACGGCGAGCGCGGGCCATAGCTTGCCGATCGAACACAGGCCGCTGTACATGCTCATGACATAGAACGGCAGCAGGAACGCGAAGAACGGTAACTGCCTGCCGACCATCGCGCCCAATGGCGCGGCAGGCAGCGACGTCACCGCGCCGAGCACGGTAATGGGCGTGCCGAGCGCACCGAACGCGACCGGCGCGGTATTGAAGATAAGCGTGAACATCAGCGCTCCGAGCGCGGGAAAGCCCAGTCCGACGAGCAGCGCGCTGGTGATCGCGACGAGCGTGCCGAAGCCCGAAATGCCTTCGAGCAGACAGCCGAACGAAAACGCCACGACGAACAGCACGACCCTGCGATCGTCGGGCAATTCGGAAAGCATCCATTGTCTGAACTGCTCGCCCCCCCCCCGGATTTCACGGCAATGTTGTAGAGCAGCAGCGCATTGACGAGGATCCACATCACCGGCAGGAGGGCCAGCGCCATGCCCGCCGCGATGGAATCGACCGCGATGCCCAAAGGCATGCCCCACACGCTCACCGCGATGATGAGACCCGCGATCAGCCGCGCCAGCGACGCCTGTGCCACGCGGGCCGGCGAAACACGCCCAGCTCACGAATCACGCGATGATCGGCACCGCCGCGACGATGAACGACAGCAACCGCGAATGAGCGACGGGCGTGAGCGGCTGGACGAAGCCGATGCCGGGAGGCAAGGCGGTGGACGGTTCCATGATTTTCTCCGATCTCCGGTATCCGCGGCCCTGCGTTTGCTGACTGAAGCCTTATCGGGCCATGAAGGATGCAATCGTTCAGAAAGCTCGACTTAAACATTCATAGTCAAGATTGCCGCGAAAGTCCACCTGTTATTCGATTTGTGCTTCCTGCGTTGGGCAGCGGACGCCGCGCATTTTACCTCGGCCTTTCGTTCATGCCGGATTCCGATGCCTTCCACGACCGCCCGTTCGCATGCTTACCTGTCCGTCGCGCTGGTGTTTCTGATCAACATGTGCGGAACCACGCTGCCCACGGCGATCTATCGCGACTATCAGATCGCGTTCGGCTTCAGTCCGGCGATCATCACGGTCATCTATGCGTGTTACGCGGTGGGCGTGCTGCTTCTGGTGGCAACTGGTCGGATCAGCTTGGGCGCAAGCGCATGCTGACGGCGGGGCTGATCGTTTCGGCGCTATTGGGACTGATTTTCCTCTGTGCCGAAGGACTCGCGATGCTTCTGCTCGGCAGGCTCGTTTCAGGCATCTCGGCAGGCATCTTCACGGGCACGGCGACCGTGGCCGTGATCGAATCGAGTCCGCAGGAATCGCGCGCGAAGGCGACGCTCGCGGCCACCGCATCGAACAAGCTCGGTCTCGGCCTCGGGCCGGTGTTGAGCGGCTCGCTGGTCGAGTTCCTGCCGTGGCCGATGCGCCTGCCGTATGCCGCGCATATCGTGCTGATCGTGCTTGCGCTGCTGCTGTTGCAGCGCGTACCCGAGACGGTACAAATCGCGGAGCGTCCTACGTTGCGCATGCAGCGCATCGCGTTGCCACGCGAAGTGCGCGCGGCGTTCATTCCCGCAGCGCTGGCCGGTTTCGCTGGCTTCGTCGTGGTCGGATTCTTCGCAGCGGTATCGCCTCAGCTCATGCGTGGCGTGCTTGGCTATCGAAGTACGTTGCTTATCGGCCTTGCTGTGTTTCTACTGTTCGCGTGCTCGGCATTCGGCCAGGCGATCGAGAAGCAGATTGTTCAACGCATGCGTCAGCGCGTCGGCTGCGCGTTGCTTATCGCGGGACTGATATGCGTGGCGTGCTGCGCGTGTCAGCGTTCGTCCGTCGCGTTCTTCTCGGGCACGGTATTGTGCGGAATCGGACAGGGCATCAGCTTTCGCGCGCCGCTCGGCGAGATCGCGAATCACACGCCCGCGTTGCGTCGCGCTGAAGTAACATCGACGTTTTTCGTCGTGCTGTAGTATGTAGCGATCTCGCTGCCTGTCATCGCGATCGGCGTCTCGGTGCAGCACGGAGGCATCGCGCGCGCGCGACGATCACATTCTCTGCCGTGACCGTCGTCATCGTGCTGATCGCGCTCGTGCTGCTGTCGCGCGTGTTCGGTAGCGATGCGAACGCGCGCCGTTCCGCTGAACGCTAACCCGCGTACTTACCCGCCGGCTGCTTCGGCAAGCGCACGCAGAAGATTGCAAAGCGCCCCTCGCACGGATAGCCGTTCGAGAAGTTATCCAGTTCGTGCAAGTGCGAATCGGAAATATACAGGTAGCCGTTCTGCAATGCGAAACCATCCGCCCACGATAGCTGCGGATGCTTGCCGACGAAGGTCTTCTGCACCAGACGCGACTGGCCGTTGCGATTCACCACATCGAACGCGACCACGGTGCGGTTCTCCAGATCGCCGCCGTACAGCACGCCCGTCGGGCTCATGATAAGATCACTCGTCATCGCGCCATCGCCGAGAAGATATTGCACGCCATTCGATAAATCTTGCGGCGTGAGCGACGTATCGATGAGCGCGGCAATCGGCACGCACCAGTAATGGGGTGATGGGTCAGCGGACGCGAATAAACCCATTGCCGGTCAGGCGAAATCGCGATGCCGTCCGTCTGCAACACGAGCATGCTGCCATCGGCCTTGCGCGCGATACGGTCGCCGAACATCAGATGCTGTTTCGGATCGGAGACCCTCGAACGATCGCCCGCCAGCAACAGGCGCGATTCGTTGGTCGCGAGATTGGTCACCGCGCAATGCCGCCCTGATTGCCCGCGTTGCTCAGATACGCATACCCATGCTTGAGATCGACGCGGATATCGTTGAGCGAATCCTTCGGCGTGACGACGTAACCGTATTCGATCAGCTTGGGGGACTGACGTGTCTGATCGACCGACGTGAGCGACGAGTCTAGCGCCCACAGATGATCGCGCTCATCGACCCATAACGCCTGCACGGAAATCCATTGATGCGTACCGTCTTCGTCGGGCTTGAAGACATTCCAGCTTTCGCCGGGATATGGGGTCAGCGCGCCGGTCTTCGTATAGACTTCGACCATGCTGTAACGCGAGCGCTTCGCCGATGCGGGCGCGGTCGCGAACACGCGCCCTTCTCTCGACCCACCGATGCCTGCCGACGAGCCTGAAGTCGTCGCCGAACGTCGCGACAGTTTCGAGCTTGGGCGCGGCGGGCGCGTTCGACGACGTGCCGACACCGAGCGTGCCCAGCATGCCGGCATCCGATGGATGCGAGCACGCGACGGCGCATCGCTTGTCTTGCGTCTTCTGCTTGCATCGAGTCTCCTCGAGTCTTCGTTGGGATTTCTACGTGATGCGCTCGCCCTTGAACAATCGAGCGAGAGGGCAAAGCATCCAGTTCCCCGAACGACCGGTCACTTTCAATCCAACGAATTCAGGGAATAAACCCGTCTTTTCCGGCGCTTTGATTTGAAGCGAATCGATAAGATGTGTCCTGTAACGAAGCTCCTCCCCCGACGGATGAGCGATTTCAGGCGTCGTGCGGTACTCCTCCCGCACGACGCTTTTTTTTATTGCCGATTCGCGGTCATTCCTCAGATGATATTTGTCAGGCATCGCCGATGAATGCTAGTAGATCGGGGCTTGCGTCGTTCAACCGCCGCATGCGATCGCGTAGCGATGACGCGTCGGGTTTCTGATTCTCGCTCAGCCATTCGGCCACATCGTCATGCAGAGCAAGCCGGGTTCCGTCATGTGATCGCCGAAGTAGTATTCCATCACGCATGCATCGATTAGCGCTTCAAGGAAGGATGCGGCGTCGGATGGCTCGAGTCCGTCGAGTAAATATTGCTTCTGCACGAGCCTGACCAGCGTCGATATCGTTTTGCGCTGCTTCGCCGAACCTTGCGCAACGGGGATGAGTTGCAGCGGCGCAGCATCGATCTGATAGTTCAACCCTTGGTGGTTGCCGCGATGTCATAACCAGAACCGGATCGTCGATGAATTCAACCCCGCCGACAGATAGCGCATGTCGATGCGCAGCGTCCGGATGACATTCATCGACAGCATCACATAGGCTTCGTCCTCGGTGTAAAGAAACATCGGCGACACGCACTTGCGCGGCGCGAGAATCTTTTCTCGGGCGATGAAGAATGCCTCTTTGCGTGGCCAGTGCAGATGATGAAACGCGATGTGGCCCAATGCGTTCTCTCGCCTGCGCTCCATGATCTCCCTGAACTTGCGCAAGTGCGTGACGACGGAAGGCGCATGCTCGGCGTCGAACCCGCCTTTCTTCGAATAGGTGATCTTGAGGTCCGTCGGCCGCTTGAAGTATCGGTCGATATGCACCGGCTCATAGAGCGGCTTGAGATGAACGCGTTCGCTCTCATCGATTGCGCGCGTTTCGGTTTCATCCAGCACGAACACGCCATCGCCTGCTTCGGTGCCTCGCGCCTTCGCGGTATGGAAGTTGATCGCCGCAATATTCCGCACATTCACGCGGTCCGGATTCGGCACGATGCCTTGCCCGATCTCCTCCTTGCGCAACGAGAAATCGCCGGCCTTTTCGATCAAATCGAGGATCACCCTGCTGTCTTCGGCGTTGAAGACGAACAGCTTGTCGATGAGTTTCGTTCTGTCGATGTCGACGATGAAGCGATGAAGATTCGGCGAAGCGGTCTTCAACGCAAGAATGTCCTTCGCGCAGAAGCCGTCGCGTGCGCGAACGATAGAAGCACGATACGACGCAGGCGACACGCTCTTCGACAGCAGCATGATCATCGTCTGCACACGCGCCGATTCGAAGATCATATCGTCGTTGAAGTCGATCAGCTCGATGAGCCTCGCGTCCTTCACTATCTTGTTGCGAATCTTCGATGCGCCCGCGCTCGTCGTCCAGTTGCTGGTCGCGCTGAAGGCGAGCACACCGTTCGGTCTCAGCATGTCCAGCCCGACATCCGCGAACATATACCGGAGATCCATCTTGCCCTGATAGCACGCTCTATCGCGCAATCCGTCGAAGCGCGTCCTGTCGTCGTTCTCCTTGAAATAAGGCGGGTTGCCGATGACGATATCGAAGTTGGCGTCGATGTTCGAATCGGTCAATGCGTTAGCGACCATGAAATTCATTTTGAAGATCAGCAACGCATGCGCACGCTGATCGCATAGCAGCGAGAGCGTGAAGCGCAGATGCGTGATCTCGATTGCGATCGGCTGAATGTCCACGCCATGCAGGTAGTGTTCGATGATGTATCGCTTCAGAAATTCCTGGAAGATGACACGCGTCAAAAAGCGAATAAGAAATGACACCCTGTCTTTTTCGCTAAGAAGCTGGGCGTTTGCGAGAAAATCGTAGGTTTGGAGCGCACGGAAATACCAGTTCGCGATCTCACGATAAAACCGCTTGCCGAGCACGTCGGCACTCGGTTCGACTCGTGACAACAATTTCAATGTGGCGAGATGGCCGGCATGCGGTCGCGCGATCGCTATATCGTGAATGAGCGTGATTTTTTCCAGCGCGTCGATATCGGAACGTGGAACGGCGATCGCCAAAGAGACTCGTTCGCCATGCTTGAACAACACGCATACGCGCACTGCATGAAGACGGCTCAATCGGCGTGTCATTTCGGCGAGTTTGCGGCGCTCATAACCGCATGCGAGGTCTATCGCAAGGAAGGCGCAAGACTCACCATAGGTCTTGGCCTTGAACGGCCACTCTGCACCGTTCCGAAGCGGTTGCGCGGGGTGAAATCCCAGCACCGCGAAGAGACGCAATGCAGCCTCGCGCGTCGGCAGATCCGCAAAACGGCGAATGCAAAGGCTGATATCGTCCGCGAGCGTCACGTAATTCATGATGGCCGCATGAAGCGCGTATCGCGCAAACGCTCGTGATTCTACAGGCGAAAAATGCCTGCTTGCACCTCATTGCACCTTACTTCGCCGTGCCGCGCCGCTCATACGCGATCAATGCGCCATACACCAGGCCCGCCGCGAGGCTCGTGCAGCCGCTATAGGTGACGAGTCCGAGCGCCCAGCCCTCGTCATCGACGACGAAGTGCACTACGAGCACCAGCCCGCACCATCCGGCGATACGAAAGCCGCGCGTGCGTCCCGCATCGAGCGGATGACCGAACAGCGCGTGCTGATGCCGCTCCATCGCCACCGCCAGAAACGCGAACGACATGACGCAGAAAATCAGAGTCAGCAGATGCGTCATGCGTTTTCCTCCTCACGTTCGCGTGCGGGCATCGCCACACGAGAGAACGCGCGACCGGCAGCGCTTTCCGGCGTTGCGCGAAATCGTGATCGCGGGGCCTTCGGACGGCGCGCAGGTCGCGCATCGCTATGCGATCGTCGGACGTGCGCGATGCGGCGAAGTGCGGCTGCGTCATGTGATCGCGAATCCATCGTCGTATGTGTACTTTGATGCATCGCGTCCCTGCGCGACGACCAAGCCCTGCGATGACATCGACGACTGGAAATCGGCCTTCGGCGACTGCCGCGCTATGTGAGCGATGAGCAGACGCACACGCGCTCGAAACACGTTACGTCGATAGCGACGTGACCTATCTGCTCGGCGAGCGCGACTGCGATTCGCTGCATCCGGCGCTCGATCGCTCCTGTACGGCGAATGCGCAAAGGCCGCATCGGCTCGCGCGCGGCAATGCGTATGTCGCATATCTGCGCGCGCGGCATCCGAATTTGAAGCATCGT
The DNA here is from genome assembly GCA_029439525.1 of Caballeronia sp. BR6202001591004. Taxonomy (GTDB): domain Bacteria; phylum Pseudomonadota; class Gammaproteobacteria; order Burkholderiales; family Burkholderiaceae; genus Caballeronia. The sequence continues at coordinate 360 of JAQFVJ010000245.1, read as the reverse complement.
TTGCGGATCGTGCCTGATGCGGGTCACGACGGCCAGGCGATGTTCGCATCCGATGCCGGCGTGCGCGCGCTGTTCGGCGACGACGTGCGGCTCGTGCGCAGCATCGCAGCGGGCGGGAGTAGCGCGCGGTGAAGCCGCGTGCGGTACCTCTGTCAGTGACGAGGCCGAGTTGCCCGCGACATGAGAATGGGGACACAGGGTCAGCGCTGCTGGAGGCGGCGCTGACGAGAGGGAACCTATAATGGGCGCTCAAACGGGTGCGGGCGAACAAAGGGGTACGGGCAAACAAAGGAGCCGCTGGAGTGGAGGGTCTGGACATTGACCAGATCCGTGCGTCATCTGGTGACGGCGTGCCCGGCG
>JAQFVJ010000244.1 GCA_029439525.1 Caballeronia sp. BR6202001591004 | reverse complement strand
ATTTTTCTGACGTTCGACTGGAACCGGCTGCGACCCTTCTTGGATGACAAAGTCTCCGAGGCGACCGGCCGGCGCTTCGAAATCACCGGCGATCTGAAAGTCGGCTGGCGTCGTCCGCCCAACGAAACAGGCGGAAGCGCTGGGTGCCGTGGCCACGCTTCTCCGCCGAAAAGATCACCATCGCCAATCCCGACTGGACGGGGCAGAAATTCTTCGCGACGATCGATGAAATCGATTTCCGGGTGGAAGTGTTGCCATTGCTCGCGCATGACATCGTGAATCCGTCGATCAACCTCGTGAATCCGTCGACCGATATCGAGCGGCTCAAGGACAATCGCAACAACGGGACGTTCAAGTTCAAGCAGTCGAATCAGCCGTCGACCTGGAATCTCAAGCTCGGCGGTATCTCGCTCGCGAAGGGCACGGTCGATGTGCACGACGAAGTCTCCAAGGCCGAGATGAACGTCGTCATCGATACGCTCCGAAGCCCCGCCTGTGAATATGGCACGATCCGCATCGCGTGGGGATTTCCGGGCTGAATCAAGAATTTGGCTGAGTCGCCAAGGGGTTATCCACAGGCCTTTCCCCGTTTGCTGGGGAAAAGTTATGCAGAGGCGGGAGCAAAGAAAGAGGCTTCGGAAGAAGATTGATGCGCAACGAAGCGCGAGCCGCTTTTCTTTGCGGCTCAAGTGCTTACGAGAGTTATGGGAACGTTTTCAACAAGGTTGTCCCCAGAGTTGCTGGGGACAACTTCATGCAGACGCGTCAGATCGAAATCCCCGGTCCGCCATTGCTGCCGAGCAACTGTTTCACCGATCGGCATCAGTGTAATCCTGCTCGGGCAAGCCGTCCAGTAGCACCAGCATATCATTGCTCACGCCCGCCGCACGCGCGGCATCGACGAGTGCATCCTTATTGGTGGTACTGCACGGCGCGCAGTACCTGCGCGATTTCATCGTCGATCGGTTCGTCGTTCAACTCGTGTTGGGCTGGCTTGTCCGACATGGGCGTGAGTTCGATCTCGCGTTTAAGAATTGAAGATGCCGCTCAGGTTTGGACCTGAATCGTCTGGTTGGCCATGCCGCGGCTCGGAGTGCGCGACTTTGGCATGGGCACATGACGCCAGCGCGCATGGTCGAGGCTTCTGCGCCACGATATCCGGCGCGGGCGGCGACACGGGCGCGGCATTGACGCGCAAAGCGGCGCGCAGCGCCTGGACGGCGGCAGTGTTTTCGTCCGTCGAACTCGTGTGCAACGGCACAGCATAGCACGAGACCGAAACCAAAGCCATCGACAACAACGTTGAGGTCTTCATCGGGCAACCCCTCCTCACGTGAGCAGCGGGAAACATTAAGCAAGCCTTATGCCGATGACTGTCCCGTCTGCTTGCCGTGCGTTGCGAGGCTCGCGCGGTGATACTTCGAGTAATGGATTAAGTCGACCGCCACCGCGTCGAGCGCGACAAACACGCCCCTCCGCGCCGCGAAATTGCACGGCCGCGCCAGATTCAACGCGAAGTCGGGTTTAAACGGAAGTATGCGTCGAGAAGGGAGGTTTTGTACACGACACCGAGCAGGAGAGGTTCTGTCTTGCGTTCGATAATCGGTAAACGTTCGCCCTGAAACGCGAGGAAATGCTGCAACGCTTCGGCGAGCGACATATCCGGCGTGAGCACGTCGAATTGCGGCTGAAGATAGTCGGCAGCGGTCTTGGCGTCGGTGTCCTGTTCGTCGAGCAGATCGGAGGTAATGTCCTTCAGCGCGGCGCCGCCGCGAAAATGTTTGGCGTCGTCGACGACATACAGATACTTCACCGGATATTCGAGGAACACGCGCGTCATGTCCTTGACGTTCGCGGTGAGCGGCACGACGGTATCGGCCGGCTTGACGAGTTCGCGCATCTGCGTGGCGGCGAGAGGCACGCGCTCCTTCTTTTCGCGCGTGCGGCGCAGGGTGACTTCGTACATCGACGTCTGCTCGGAGGTGCGCGAGATGAAATACGCGATGACGCAGGCGATCATCAGCGGCAGCATGACCTGATACGACAGCGTCATCTCGAAGATCATCAGAATGGCCATCAGCGGCGCGTGTGTGGCGGCGGCGAGGGACGCGCCTGCCGACCATCGCGTAGGCGAAGGGTGCGGACATCGAGTCTGGCCACGCCCAGTCCGTACGAGGTAGCCGAGCACCGCGCCGACGAACAAGGTCGGCGTGAAGATACCGCCGCCCGCGCCGGACCCCCGTCGTCGCGGCAGTCGCGACGATCTTGAACACGAGCACGGTGAGCAGTGCGCCCCACGTCCACGGTTCGTGCAGCAGCGAGTTCACGACTTCATAGCCGTTGCCCCAGACTTCCGGCCACCACACCGAAATGATGCCGATGATCAGCCCGCCCAGCGCGAGCTGCACAGGTAGCGGCAGCGTGGAGAAGCGCTTCTTCGATGCCGACAACAGCCGCAGAAAATATGGCGCGAGCGCGCCTGACAGCAAGCCGAGCACGACGAACAGCAGCACTTCGACGCCCGTGACGGTCGGGACACCGGCATCTCGTAAGGCGGCTTGTAGCCCGCGAATTCGCGCATGGTGATGTTGCCGACACCCGACGACACGACGATCGGCCCGAAGCTCTCCATCGCCATAGAGCCAAGCACGAGTTCGGTGACGAAAAACGCGCCCGCGATCGGCGCGTTATATGCGGAAGTGATACCGGCCGCCGCGCCGCACGCGACCAGCAGACGCAGGCGCGGCGGATCGAAGTGCACCCAGCGGCCGATGAGCGACGACACCAGCGCGGCGAGCTGCACCATCGAGCCTTCGCGACCGATGGAGCCGCCGCTCGCAATCGTGACGAGCGACGACATGCTGCGCCACACGCTCTGCCAGACCGGCACGACGCCATCGCCGATGATGACCGCTTCCATGTAATCCGCGTTGGCCTGCTTGCTCGCGCCGCGCCTCGCGATCAGCAGACCCGCGATCAACCCGCCCACCATCGGCAGCGCAATACGCACGGGCATCGGCAGGCTCTTGGCGAGCGCGACGAGTCCTTCGGAGTGGTTGCCCAGCAGCCGTTCGAGAACGGAGATGTCTTCGCGAAACACGGCCGTCGCGAACGCGCCCGCGACGCCGACGACGAAGTGGCCCGCGATGCGCGAGCCACTTCTTTACCACCTCACATCGGGTGTGTGGTTGGTTTAATCGGATGTGTTTGTTGCGGTGTAAGTGAAGTGTATTGCACATCTTCTCCGTCGTAGCGGGGGCTAGCAATGATTAATGGCTTTGAGGCTTCCGTTCGAGCTTGACGACCCTGTACCGAATGCCGTTTGCGCTTTGTTCTGTGCCGCCATCCCAAAGTGCCACAGGCCATCCATGGGATCGGGATCAATGTTGGAAAATCGGTATGCAAGCTCATACGCCGTTTCATATAAATTGCCGCCTCCGCTGTATCCCTGAACCATACCGAAGTGGTTTGTTTTATAAATAGTTATCCCATGTTTGACATTCGAATTTGCAGAAGCATTATCGATCGTCACCACAATGGGTAGATAGGGTTTCTTCGAAACGTTGGTTATCGATTCGCCAATTCTCATGTGGCCGCCATTCAAATATACCGAAGGCTTGACATAAGGACGCGAGTTTTCGTCATACGCAAGGAAATTAATATTATAGTAATATCTGAGGTTAGGGTTCCATACCCAGCATTTGGAAAAGGAATTGGGAAGTAAATAGGACGGACCGGAACATTCCGAACAACTCGAGTCCGACCCGGATCGAATTGTCGCCTTTTCTTTCTAGTGTTCTTGGCAAGGAAGTCTATCCTCAGCATTTCCGTATTGTCCGGAACCAAATGTCCGGAACCAAAATTCGGTAAGTGGAACACTTGACGCTGTCCGCTTTCGTATATATACTTATACCGTCGTCGCCTCTCTCTGAATGGGACTGAGGCAAATCGCTATCGATGGGTATGGGTAAGGAGAGCGCCTAAGAGTCGTTATCAAAATGACGTTCGCAATTGTCGTCAGCATATGATGCCGCAAGCGATTTTTATGAAGGCCACGTGGATGAAGGCGAGCCGTTCGAAGCGGATGCGTAGTCGAGGGCTTCGAGTGCTCTTCCAGGCTTGCCGCTGATGGGCGGGATAGCTTCGACCAGCGCCCGGAGTTGAGTGACGTCGTTGTGGTTGGCGCCGGTCA
>JAQFVJ010000243.1 GCA_029439525.1 Caballeronia sp. BR6202001591004 | reverse complement strand
ACGCCGATATTGCCGGGCGCCGCACTCGTATAACCTTCGGCCATGTGCGATGCGCCTTCGACGTAGTGCGCTAGCACGTGGCTGATGCCGCCCGACTTTTTCATCGTCGAGTAGAATGGGTTGATGGCCGCACCCGGTACGCCGCATGCGGTGTTGATTCCTTCCTTTTCCAGCACGAGGACGGCTGCGTCGACGGCTCTCATCTTGAGCATGGTTTCTCCTTGGGGTTTCTATTCGAAATCGCTGTCTGCATCGAAGCAGGGTTCCGTTGCACTTTATAGGACTGCGGAAAAGATAAGATCAGCTACGGTCGTATTTTTACCCAAACTTTTTTACCCAAACAAAAAGCATCGAATGCCCGTGCGGCGCGGCACAGGAGACGAGAGATGAACCGCTTCAAGCAGATAGAGACCTTCGTGCGCGTGGCCGAGGCGGGCAGCCTCGCCGCTGCGGCGCTGGAGGAGGGCGTGTCGCCCGTGTTCTCGGACGACGCATCGACGCGCTAGAAAAGCGCCTCGACGTCAAGCTGATGTACTGCTCGACGCGGCGGCTGGGCGTGAGCCAAGAGGGCGCGGCGTTTCTCGATCGCTGCAAGAACCTGCTCGCGGACTGGGATCAGGCAGAAAACGAACTCGCGGTCGGGCGGCGCGCGGTCGGCGGGCATCTGATCGTGTCGGGGCCTGCGGCGTTCGGGCGCATGCACGTCGCGCCGCACGCGCCGGCCTTCGTTCGCGACAAGCCGGAGTTGCAGATGTCATTCAATCTGACCGATCGCGTCGTCGATCTGGTGCGCGAAGGCTACGATCTGTCGATCCGCATCGGCGGGGCGGTCGATCGAATTTCGTCGCCGTAAAGCTGGCGGGTAACTGGCACGTGGTATGCGGCACGCCTGCCTATTTCAAAAAGCACGGCAAGCCGAAAACGCTCGACGATCTGCCGAATACAACTGCCTCGCGTTCAATTTGTAGGGCGGGCAGAACCGTGGCTGGTACTTTCATCGCAATGGCAAGCTCGTCACCGTGCGCGTCTCAGGTAATCTCGATTTTGCAACGATGGCGAATTGCTGCACCGGTGGGTATCGGGAAGGGCTGGGGCTCGGCTGGCGCTCGACGTGGGAGATCCAGCGCCAACTGAAGGCGAGCGAACTCGAAACCGTCCTCGACGACTTCGAATTGCCGGACTACGACATCCTCGCGGTCTATTCGCAACAGGGCTACGTGCCGGGGCGTGTGCGCTATTTCATTGATTATCTTAAGGAACTTTACGCGCAGCCGGGCTACTGGAGCCGCCGGCTCGCGCTGCCCGGCGAAGTTCAGCAGGAAGCGCCGCTAGGGCGCTAAATACTTGAAAACACGGCCAAAGTTGTTCGGAAAATCGTCGATTTGGCTTGCATATTTTTTGGCACGCATCGCGTTATAATTTCAAGTTTATCACTTGCCGTACTGGTCCGACGCCCGGGTGGCTTATTTATTCCACAAGGAGTGAACATGCGTCATTACGAAATCGTCTTCATCGTGCATCCCGATCAAAGCGAGCAAGTGCCCGCGATGATCAAGCGCTACAAGAGCACGATCACGTCGCACGGTGGCCAGGTCCACCGCATCGAGGACTGGGGTCGTCGCCAACTGGCCTACATGATCGAGAAACTCGCGAAGGCTCACTATGTCTGCATGAACATCGAATGCGATCAAGCCACGCTCGAAGAGCTGGAGCACGCGTTCAAGTTCAACGACACCGTTCTGCGTCACCTCATCATCAAGATGAAGAAGGCCGAAACCGGCCCGTCGCCGATGATGAAGGAAGTGCAGCGCGAAGAAGCCAAGAAGGCGGCCAGTCAGCCGTCCGAAGCGCAGGCTTAAGGACAGTTTATACTTACTGTCAAGCCATCAGGGAACGAACACTTTTATACATGAACCGGCTGCAACTGACAGCAAGCGTCGTGGAACGCGAACCAGTGCGGTACACCCCCGCCGGCATCCCGATCGCAAGCTGCACGTTGCAACACGCGGCAGAAGTCGTCGAAGCGGGCATCGTCCGCAAGATCGAACTGACCCTGCAGGCGATAGCGGCCGGCGAAGCGAGTGGCAAGCTGGAAAGCTGTCCGATGGGCGTCGAAACACGCTTCATGGGCTTTCTGGCCAAAAAGAGCCGTAACGCGCGAACCCTGGTGTTTCACATCACAGAATTGCAGGACATTGGAAAGGACTAGTCATGCCCCGCCCGACTGGTAAGAAATTCGACAAGCGTCGTCAGCAACAAAACCCGCTCTTCAAACGCAAGAAGTTCTGCCGTTTCACGGCAGCTGGTGTCGAGTACATCGACTACAAGGACACGGAAACGCTGGAGGACTTCATCGGCGAAAACGGCAAGATCACGCCGGCTCGTCTGACTGGCACGAAGGCGCACTATCAGCGCCAGCTCGACACGGCAATCAAGCGCGCGCGTTTCCTCGCGCTCCTGCCGTACACCGACCTGCACAAGGCCTAATCAGACGACTCACTAAGGAAACCCAAAAATGCAAATCATTCTTTTGAAAAAGGTCGTCAACCTGGGCAACCTCGGCGATATCGTCAAGGTCAAGGACGGCTACGCACGTAACTTCCTGATCCCCGGCAAGAAGGCACGTCGCGCGACCAAGGACGCAATCGCTGAATTCGAAGTTCGCCGCGCCGAACTCGAAAAGGTCGCCGCTGAAAAGCTGGCAGCCGCGCAGGCACAAGGCGAAAAGATGAGCGGCCTGACCGTTCAGATTTCGCAGAAGGCTGGTGTCGACGGCCGTCTGTTCGGTTCGGTCACGAACGCAGACATCGCGACCGCGCTGAAGGCACAAGGTTTCGGCGACGTCGAAAAGGCGCAAGTGCGTCTGCCGAACGGCCCGCTGAAGATGATCGGCGATCATCCGGTTCAAGTGGCGCTGCACACGGACGTGCTGGTCCACGTCACGGTGTCGGTGCTCGGCGAGCACGGGTAAGTTCGACGCGAGCGTGCTGCCCTCGCGACCGACGAAAAACGGAGCCTCTGAGGCTCCGTTTTTTTCTTCTGAAAGTAGCCTAGCGCGCGACATTAATCGATAATTCCACCCCATGCACGCTCCGTCCAAAGACCCGCAACTCGATGCGCTGAAAGTCCCGCCGCACTCGATCGAAGCCGAGCAATCGGTGATCGGCGGCTTGCTGCTGGACAACGCGGCGTGGGACCGCATTGCCGACCTGATGGCGCAGAGCGATTTTTATCGCTACGACCATCGGTTGATTTACGAGCACATCGGCAAGCTGATCGCGTCCACGCGTCCCGCCGACGTCATTACCGTCTACGAATCGCTCACGATGGCCGGCAAGGCCGAGGAAGTGGGCGGTCTCGCGTACCTGAACGCACTCGCGCAGAATACGCCGAGCGCCGCGAATATCCGCCGCTACGTGGAAATCGTGCGCGACCGCGCGGTGCTGCGCCGTCTCGTGTCCGTCGCGGATGAGATTTCCGCTGACGCCTTCAATCCGCAAGGCAAGGAAGTTCGGCAGATTCTGGACGAAGCCGAATCGCGCGTGTTTTCCATCGCGGAAGACGGCGCGCGCGGCACGCAGGGCTTTCTGGAAATCGGACCGCTGCTGACGCAGGTCGTCGAACGCATCGACACGCTGTATCACACCGCGAATCCGAGCAACGTGACCGGCACGCCGACCGGCTTCCTCGACCTCGATCGCATGACGTCGGGCATGCACGGCGGCGAACTGATCATCGTGGCCGGGCGCCCGTCGATGGGTAAGACGGCGTTTTCGATGAACGTCGGCGAATACGTGGCGGTCGAATACGGCCTGCCCGTCGCCGTGTTCTCGATGGAAATGCCCGGCACGCAGCTCATCATGCGTATGCTCGGCTCGGTCGGCCGGCTCGATCAGCATCGCATGCGCACAGGTCGCCTGACTGACGAGGACTGGCCGAAGCTCACGCACGCCGTGCAGAAAATGAGCGAGGCGCAGATTTTCATTGACGAAACCGGCGGTCTCAATCCGATGAAGTTGCGATCGCGCGCGCGGCGGCTGTCGCGGCAGTGTGGCAAGCTTGGGCTGATCATCGTCGATTATTTGCAGCTGATGTCTGGCTCGGGCAGCGGCGGCGAAAACCGCGCGACCGAGATCTCGGAAATTTCGCGTTCGCTCAAGTCGCTGGCCAAGGAACTGGACGTGCCCATGATCGCGCTGTCGCAGCTGAATCGCGGTTTGGAGCAGCGGCCCAACAAACGCCCGATCATGTCCGATCTGCGCGAATCCGGCGCTATCGAACAGGATGCGGACGTCATCCTTTTCATCTATCGTGATGAAGTCTATAACCCCGACAGCCCGGACAAGGGGACGGCGGAAATCATCATCGGCAAGCAGCGTAACGGTCCGATCGGCCCAGTACGGCTGACTTTCCATGGCCAATACACGAAGTTCGACAACTTCGCCGGCGCGCAGACGTTTTACGGCAGCGAGTAAGTCCGCATGCACCCCCGAGCGCTGTCACGCCTGCGCCACACCCTTGCCGCGCGTCATGAATGCCTGGCGCACGGACCTCCGCCCAACGGTACAATGTGACCGTTTTATGTCCGTCATATTGACCCATTTAGCGGGATTTACATGTTTGGTCGTTTCATGCCCACCGAGGGCAAATTCTTCGAGATCTTCAACGCGCACGCGAAGTGCATGGTCGACGCCAGCCGCGAGCTCGCACTGTTGATCGATAATCTGGACGAAGCCGAAATCCACAAGCAGAACGTCCAGGCCAACGAAAAGCGTGCCGACAAGCTCACGCACGAAACGATCGATCTGCTGCACAAGACCTTCATCACGCCGCTCGACCGCGACGAAATCCACAAGCTCATCACGACGATGGACGACATCCTCGATCTGATGGAGGACGTCGCCACGGCCATTTCTCTCTACGACGTGCGCGCGGTCACCTCCGAAGCGAGTCAGCTCGCGCACATCTGCACGGCGGCCTGCTTGCGCGTGCAGCAGGCGGTGGAACTGCTTGCGGACATGAAGCGCGCGAGCGAAATCCTCAAGATCTGCGAAGACATCGACCGTCTCGAATCCGACGCGGACCGCGTGCTGCGCGCGGCCATGTCCAAGCTCTTCCGCGAAGAAGACGACGTCAAGACGCTCATCAAGCTCAAGGCCATCTACGAGCTTCTGGAGACGATCACCGACAAGTGCGAGGACGTTGCCAACATCATCGAAGGCATCGTGTTGGAAAACGCCTGACCTCATCGCCGATGCATTCGATTCAACTCGCCATCTGGGCCGTCTCCCTGCTCGTCATCGTCGCGCTTGTGTTCGACTTCATGAACGGGTTTCACGACGCCGCCAACTCCATCGCGATCGTCGTTTCGACGGGCGTCCTCAAGCCGCAGCAAGCCGTCGCGTTTGCCGCCGCGTTCAACGTCATCGCGTATTTCATCTTTTACCTGAAAGTCGCCGCGACGGTGGGCAAGGGCACCATCGACCCGAACATCGTCGATCACTACGTCATCTTCGGCGCGCTGGTCGGCGCCATCGGCTGGAACGTCGTGACGTGGATCTACGGCATTCCGTCGAGTTCGTCGCACGCGCTAATCGGCGGGCTGGTCGGCGCGGCGTTCGCCAAGTCGGGCTGGAGCTCGCTCAACTGGGACGGCCTGCTCAAGACCGTCGCGTTCATCTTCATCTCCCCGCTGCTCGGTTTCGTGCTTGGCTCGTTCTTCATGCTGCTGGTGTCGTGGATGTATTTCCGCACGCCGCCATCGAAGGTCGACCGGCGTTTTCGGCGTCTGCAACTTGTGTCGGCGGGGCTGTATTCGCTCGGCCACGGCGGCAATGATGCGCAGAAGACCATCGGCATCATTTGGATGCTGCTGATCGCGACCGGCTACGCATCCGCCGCCGCCGG
>JAQFVJ010000242.1 GCA_029439525.1 Caballeronia sp. BR6202001591004 | reverse complement strand
CAGGTGAGGCGGTTGAAGACATTCAGGTGGTCTCCACCGGCTCGCTCGGACTGGACATCGCGCTCGGCGTCGGCGGCTTGCCGCGCGGCCGTGTCGTGGGAATCTACGGTCCGGAATCGTCGGGCAAGACCACGCTCACGCTGCAAGTGATCGCGGAAATGCAAAAGCTCGGCGGCACGGCGGCGTTCATCGACGCGGAACACGCGCTCGACGTTCAGTACGGCGGCAAGCTTGGCGTGAACGTGCCGGAACTGCTGGTCTCGCAACCGGACACGGGCGAGCAGGCGCTCGAAATCGCGGACGCGCTGGTGCGCTGCGGCTCCATCGACATGATCGTCATCGACTCGGTCGCGGCGCTCGTGCCGAAGGCGGAAATCGAAGGCGAAATGGGCGACTCGCTGCCGGGTCTGCAAGCGCGTCTGATGTCGCAGGCGCTGCGCAAGCTCACCGGCACCATCAAGCGCACGAACTGCCTCGTCATCTTCATCAACCAGATTCGCATGAAGATCGGCGTGATGTTCGGCAATCCGGAAACCACCACGGGCGGCAACGCGCTGAAGTTCTATTCGTCGGTGCGTCTGGACATTCGCCGTATCGGCTCGATCAAGAAGAACGACGAAGTCATCGGCAACGAAACGCGCGTGAAGGTTGTCAAGAACAAGGTGTCGCCGCCGTTCCGCGAAGCCATCTTCGACATCCTCTACGGCGAAGGCATTTCGCGTCAGGGCGAGATCATCGACCTCGGCGTGCAGGCCAAGCTCGTCGACAAGGCGGGCGCGTGGTACAGCTATAATGGCGATCGTATCGGTCAGGGCAAGGACAACGCGCGTGAGTTCCTGCGCGAGAACCCGGACATCGCGCGCGAGATCGAGAACAAGATCCGCGAATCGCTCGGTGTCGCTGCGCTGGGCGAAGCTGTGGTCGCGGGCGTCGAGACAGCTGTGGTCGCGGGCGTCGAGACCACAGAAGACGAGTAAGCGCTAGTTCTGCATAGTCCGTCTCCACGATGCGGAAGAGCCGGTTCGAACCGAAGGCAAACGCGCGAGAAAGTCTGCGCGCGCGTGCTGACGGTTCGAATCGTGCTCGTCCGGGTGATTCGGTAACTGCCTTTGACGGTGACGACGATCGAACCGGCGACGCGCCGGATTCCAGCAATTCCAGCGCTCAGTACGAGCGAAGCAGCGAGCTTCGCGGTACGGGTAGCAACCACCGCTCGCGACTCGAGCACGCACCAGCTTTGCTGAAGCAAGCTGTCGAAGGTCTTAGAACTTCACGCGTTTTACAAAAACAAACACAAACGTCCAAAGCCAAACCGGCCGCACCCTCTGCAGCACCCATCCTCCAAGCCGATTCGTTCGAAGACGCCGACCCGTTCGAGCCGTTCGAACAATGCGCGCCTGACGATCCCCGTTAATCCGCACAAGCACCGACGCCGGATGAGCCAGTCTACAGCCATACCGACCAGCGACCGCGCAAGACATCCGTCAAGGACGCGTGCTGGGTTTTCTCTCGCGCCGTGAATATTCGCGCGCTGAGTCGAACGCCGCTTACCGCAAGCTCATCGGACTCAATCTCCTGCAAAGTTTTCGCCGCGAAGCTAATAAGCTGCTTCGTGGTGTCGTCGGCTGCACGCATCTCACCGAGTTGTGCGCCGTCCTGTCGACCGCGGCGATCCAGGCATTCGCGGACGAAGTGTGGAGCACCGAGGACGGCAGTCCGTTCGATGCGAACAAAGAGCAGCCGCCGTTTCAGCAGCCGCCGTTTCAGCTCGGACGCTGCCACACGCTGCGCTTCGATGGTCCCCGTCAGGGAGCACTATCCACGCTGGGCCGACTACACGCCCCGGAACCTGCGCGAACAGGCGGACAAGCAGCCGGACGAATAGCGCACGCGAACGCGCGGCGCTCGAGCAAGCATTCAACAAGATTCGATGGAATCAGCAGTTCAAGCAAATCCAGATCGAAGTTCACTCCAACTCTCAGACTGAATGAAGGAATCACGCATGAAGATTCACGAGTACCAGGGTAAGGAAATCCTGCGGAAATTCGGCGTCGCTGTCCCGCGCGGCAAACCCGTGTTCTCGGTGGATGATGCGGTCAAGGCCGCGGAAGAGCTCGGCGGCCTGGTTTGGGTCGTCAAGGCGCAAATTCACGCCGGCGGCCGCGGTAAGGGCGGCGGCGTGAAGGTCGCGAAGTCGATCGATCAGGTCCGCGAATACGCGAAGCAGATCCTCGGCATGCAGCTCGTCACGCACCAGACCGGTCCGGAAGGCCAGAAGGTCAACCGCCTCCTGATCGAAGAAGGCGCGGACATCAAAAAGGAACTGTACGTCGGCCTCGTGCTCGACCGCGTTTCGCAAAAGATCGTTGTGATGGCGTCGAGCGAAGGCGGCATGGACATCGAGGAAGTCGCGCAAAAGACGCCCGAACTGCTGCACAAATTCGCCGTCGAGCCGTCGACTAGCCTACAAGACAAGGACGCCGACGACCTCGTCCGCAAGATCGGCATTCCTGACGCATCGATCCCGCAAGCACGCGCGATCCTGCAAGGTCTTTATAAGGCGTTCTATGAAACCGACGCATCGCTCGCGGAAATCAACCCGCTGATCGTGACCGGCGACGGCAAGTTGATCGCGCTCGACGCCAAGTTCAACTTGGACGCGAACGCGCTGTTCCGTCACCCGGAAATCGTCGTGTACCGCGATCTGGACGAAGAAGATCCGGCTGAAGTCGAAGCGTCGAAGTTCGACCTCGCGTACATCTCGCTCGACGGCAACATCGGCTGTCTAGTGAACGGCGCGGGTCTGGCGATGGCGACGATGGACACCATCAAGCTGTTCGGCGGCGAGCCGGCCAACTTCCTCGACGTCGGCGGCAGTGCGACGACCGAGAAGGTGACCGAAGCCTTCAAGCTGATGCTGAAGAACCCTAATCTGAAGGCGATCCTGGTGAACATCTTCGGCGGCATCATGCGCTGCGACGTGATCGCGGAAGGCGTGATCGCGGCATCGAAGGCCGTGCATCTGCAAGTGCCGCTCGTCGTGCGCATGAAGGGCACGAACGAAGACCTCGGCAAAAAGATGCTGGCGGACTCGGGCCTGCCGATCATCTCGGCCGACAGCATGGAAGAAGCCGCCCAGAAGGTCGTCGCGGCAGCCGAAGGCAAGTAAGCGCACGCGCTTTCCTGTCTTAAACGAGCGTTCACCAGATACGAATGGCGGCGCGCGCTCACGCGTTGCGACGCCAAACGAACAGAGGTCACTACATGTCGATTCTGATCAACAAAGACACGAAGGTCATCACGCAGGGCATCACCGGCAAGACCGGTCAGTTCCACACGCGCGCTTGCCGTGAATACGCAAACGGCCGCGAAGCGTTCGTCGCGGGCGTGAACCCGAAGAAGGCCGGCGAAGATTTCGAAGGCATTCCGATCTACGCTTCGGTCAAGGAAGCGAAGGCCGAAACCGGCGCGACGGTTTCGGTCATCTACGTGCCGCCGGCAGGCGCTGCTGCCGCGATCTGGGAAGCCGTCGAGGTGGATCTGGATCTTGCGATCTGCATCACGGAAGGCATTCCGGTTCGCGACATGCTGGAAATCAAGGACCGCATGCGCCGCGAAAACCGCAAGACGCTGCTGCTCGGACCGAACTGCCCCGGCACAATCACGCCGGACGAGCTGAAGATCGGCATCATGCCGGGTCATATCCACAAGAAGGGCCGCATCGGCGTGGTGTCGCGTTCGGGCACGCTGACGTACGAAGCGGTCGGCCAGCTGACGGCGCTGGGCCTCGGCCAGTCGTCGGCGGTCGGTATCGGCGGCGGTCCGATCAATGGTCTCAAACACATCGATGTGGTGAAGATGTTCAACGACGATCCGGACACGGACGCC
>JAQFVJ010000241.1 GCA_029439525.1 Caballeronia sp. BR6202001591004 | reverse complement strand
CCGTCTCAGATCTGCCGCTGAAATAGCGAAACCACCCGCTATTGATTCCCGCCTTCCTCATCCTGCGTAAAAATATCCCAGCTCGCCATGAACAGCGCCGCCACCAGCGGCCCGATCACGAAGCCGTTGATGCCGAATAGCGCCATGCCGCCGAGCGTGGAGATCAGCACCACCCAGTCGGGCATCTTCGTATCCTTGCCGACGAGCAATGGCCGCAGCATGTTGTCCACTAGCCCGATCATCACCACGCAGAACGCGACGAGGACCAATCCCTTCCACACATTGCCTGTCATGAAGAAATAGAGCGCCGCCGGTCCCCACACGATCACCGCGCCGACCGCGGGCAACAGCGACAGCAACGCCATCAGCACGCCCCACAGCAGCGAGCCATTGATGCCGAGAATCCAGAAGATTAGCCCGCCGAGAAAACCCTGAACCGCCGCGACCGTGATATTGCCCTTGACGGTCGCGCGCACGACCGTAGTGAATTTCGCGATCAGATGTTGCTTCGGTTCCGGATCGAGCGGAATGGCGCGGCGGATTCGGCGACCGATTTCACCGCCATCGCGCAACAGGAAAAACACGAGATACAGCATCATGCCGAAGCTGACGACGAACTGGAACGTGTTCTGCCCGATTGACGGCGCCTGTGCCGCCGCAAACTGGCTGATCTGCGAGGCGCCTTCCATCAGCTTGCGCTGCACGCCGGAAATGTCGGTGACGCCGTAGCGTCCAAGCATCTGCTGGACCGACGCCGGCAGCGCCTGAAGAATGTGCTGAAAGTACGCCCCGAAATTCCACTGGCCATTCTTGATCTGCGCGTAGGCGAGGGCAATTTCCTGTACCAGCGTCACCGCGACGACCGCCAGCGGAATGATGACGATGAGAATCGTGATGCCCAGCGTCGTCAGCGCGGCGAGGTTGCGGCGTTTGCCGAAACGCGTGGCGAGATAACGCTGCATCGGCTGGAACAGGATGGCGAGAATCGCGCCCCAGAAGATTGCGCCGAAGAAGGGCAGCAGCACCCACGCGAGCGCGACGCTCACGAGCAGCAACAGGAGATGGAAAAACTTCTGGTGGACGATCTCGTCTTTCATGGGCTTTTTGTGAATAGAACCGGACGAAGGTAGCACGCGACGTGCCGTCAGCGACAGTTTTCGAGCGTGAATCGCGAAAAGGGTTCGATCCGCGCTGGAGCCGAAGACATCGCGTCGACTAAAATCCGGCTTCCATTCCTTGCGATTGCCTTCCGGCGCGGGCCGCGCCTCCGGTGATCGCCCAACCGCACAGAACAATGAATCCAGGCGTCGTCTACGCTTTCGCTGCCTTTGCCATCTGGGGCCTTTTCCGATTTACTTCAAGGCCTTGCACTCGATCAGCGCGGTCGAGATGCTGGCACACCGCATGGCGTGGTCGATGATCTTTCTCGTCGTCGTGCTCACCATCCTGCGCAAATGGCAGTGGTTTCTGCCGACGCTGCCCAATCGCCGGCTGCTCGCGCGCTTCGCGGCGAGCGCGGTGCTGCTGTCGACCAACTGGGGCATCTATATCTGAGCGGTGAACGCGGGGCATATCGTCGAAGCAAGCCGCGGCTATTTCATCAATCCGCTCGTCAACGTACTGTTCGGCATGGCATTCCTGCATGAACGGCTGCGGCCCGTGCAATGGATGATCGCCGTGATCGTCGGGTGGCCAGCGTGGTCTGGCGACGTGGGTGAACGGCGCGCCGCCGTGGATCAGTCTCGCGCTCGCGCTGACCTTCGGCGGCTACGGGCTGTTGCGCAAGACCGCATCGCTCGGCGCGCTTGAAGGGCTGACGCTCGAAACCGTCATTCTGTGTCCGGTCGCCGTTGCTGTATCTGTTTTTTTCTGAGCGAGAACGGCGATAGCGGCTTCGGGCAGGCATCGGCCAGCGTGAAGATTCTGCTTGCCACCACCGGGCCGATCACCGCCGTGCCGCTGCTGCTGTTCGCGGCGGGCGCGCGGCGCGCATTCCGCTGTCGATGCTTGGGCTGATCCAGTACGACGAATTGCTGATCGGTGTCCTTGATTTATCATGAGTTCTTCGGACACGATCAGCTGATTGGCTACGGCGTGATCTGGGCCGCGCTGGCGCTGTATTCGCTGGAAGGGTTTTACTGGACGCGGCGGACCCGGGCTGAAAGACAGCCACGCGTCCGCCGCCGTTAAGCTGCATCAACGAATCGCGTCGTCCCAGTGATATTCGACGGTCGCATCGTCGAGCTTCGCCTTGATTTCCGGATCGATCGGCTGATCGACCGCCGCTAGTGTTTCCGTCAATTGATCCGGCCGGCTCGCGCCGATGATCGCCGACGTCACCGCCGGATATTCGCCAGCACCCACGCGAGCGCCGTGCTCGTGAGCGAGCGTCCCGTCGGCGTAACGATCTTGTTGATTCCGCTGATCGTGTGGAACTCGCGCTCGTGCCAGTAGCGCTGCGCTGCGTTATACATCGCGCCGGCCTTGCCGACCTGACCCGTGAAGCGGCCTCGGCGTCGCGCCGTAGCTGTGTTTGCCGGTCAAGAGGCCGCCTGCGAGCGCGGGTTGTAGGGAATCACGGCCAGACCTTCCTCGGTCGCGAGCGACAGCAGTTCGCTCGATCTGGCGAAACAGCAGATTATCGCGCGGCTGCACCGACACGAAGCGCGCCGTATGCAGCACATCCGCGCGTCCAATTGCGCGCGCCAGCCGATACGCCAGAAAATTCGACACGCCGATATAACGCGCACGACCGCTCTTCACGATATGTATCCAGCGCGCCGAGCATCTCGTCGAGCGGCGTGTCGTGGTTGTCGTTGTGAAGCTGATCAGATCGACATAATCCGTGCCCAACCGTTTGAGCGACGCATCGATTTCGGCAAGCAGATGTTTTTTCGATGCGCTTTTCTGCCACGACAGCGGTCCCATCTCGTGGACAGCCTTGGTCGCCAGGATGAAGTTGTCGCGCTTGCCCTTGAGCCAGCGGCCGACGATCTCCTCGGTGCGTCCGACCAAATCGAAGCCGCTGCCCAGCGGATAGACGTTCGCCGTGTCGATGAAGTTGACGCCCGCATCCGCCGCGCGGTCCATGATGCTGCGCGACACTTCCTCTTCGGTTTGCAGGCCGAAGGTCATCGTGCCGAGCGTGAGGCGCCAAACAGTGAGGCCGGTATTGCCGAATTTGCGATATTGCACGGTTACGCTCCAGAAAAGGATAACAGGCGGTGGACCAACAGGATAGTCCGAACGCGCAAGGCGTGCTGTGACGTGCTTCACAGTGTCGATATCTAGCGCGTGGCAGGGGCGGGCGCCGCGCGCCGCGCGCGGGGGCACGCTGTGTCGAGCAGCCGCCGGAATACCACCGCCGACAGCAACGTGACCACGCCCATGCAGACGAAGCTCAGCTTGAACCCCAGCGCCACCGAGCCGAAGCAGCCTTCGAACACCTGCACGAGCGAGCCGCCGATCGACACGCTTAGGCCGATCGCGAGCATCTGCACCATCGAGAACAGGCTGTTGCCGCTGCCCGCGTCCTTGATCGACAGGCCTTTCAACGTGACGCTGTTTATCGCGGCGAACTGCATCGAGTTGCACGCGCCGAACAGCGTGAGAATCGCGATCTCGCCGATCAGCGGAAACGACGGCGAAAACGCCGCGAAGCCGACGATTGACGCGCCCACCAGCACCGTGTTCACTAGCAGGAACAGGTCATAGCCGTAGCGCTTCACGAGTCCGGCGATCCAGCTGGGCTTTTTCATGCAGGCGCTCGACACGACGATCGTGAATACGGCTCTGCCCTCCATCGCGCGCGAGCAAGTCCATCGTCGTCGCCTACACGCTCACCATGGCGCTGATCACGCCTGCGTCCCCGGCTGGCTCGCGGATCGCTTCGGCACGAGGCGCATGTATCTCGTGTCCATCGCACTGTTTGTGATCGGCTCGCTCGCCTGTGCCAGCGCGCACACGCTGAATCAGCAGCGCCGAATCCGGCGCGTGTCTGGCGATTTCCAGCCGGCGAAAGCGAACTGAAACCGTTTCCACGCGCATTATGTGAAATCGACTTAGCCGGTTATCGGGAAGATCGCTAACCACATTGACTGCAATCGGATTTAGCGATCACAATGTCACATACTGAATCCAGTCTGGCTGAATACGTTCGTGACGGTGGCCACATCGCACAGTTTCACCGATGCCGGGCGTCAGCTTGGCCTACGGCAATCGAGTGTCTCCGAGCATATTCGACGCCTGGAACAGAGCGTCGGGCGGCGTCTAGTTCGTGCGCAACACGCATTCGCTCGCGCTCACCGCTGACGGCGAGGCCATGCTCGTCCACGCGCGCGTGATTTTCGAAGCGATGGCGCAGTCGCAGTTCAGTTCGCCGCGTCTGCGCGGGCGTGCGGTTGGGTTCGTCGGACGATCTCGCGCTCGGGCCGCTGCCGAGCGTGCTGGCTGCCTTCCGCGACACGCATCCGGATGTCGAGCTGGAAATCACCATCGGCATGACCGGGCGGTTCTACCAACTGGTCGATGCGGGCGAACTGGACTTCGCGGTCGGCACGGCGTCTCGGCGATGCGCGCGGCCGCGCCTGTTCAGCGGACGCGGCTGGAATGGCTGGCGAAGGACGGCACTGTGGTCGATACGAGCCGCCGCTGTCGCTTATCCTCGTTGCGGAACCGAGCGTGACGCGCGCCGTCGTGCTCGATTCGCTAGTCGACTGCGTGATTGATTTGGCACCGGGTGGATCCGAGGCGAAGGATCGTCGTACTTCCACTTGATCGGCTTCGGATTTTTGTTGTGCTC
>JAQFVJ010000240.1 GCA_029439525.1 Caballeronia sp. BR6202001591004 | reverse complement strand
CGGTTCAATGCGCGCACCACCAAAACAAGAAGCCCGCTGTCGGTAGACAGCGGGCTCCCAACTTTCTAGGACCCTTCGACGTTATGCGCGATGTTAAGCGTACTCATTCAGCGCCGAACGCATTTTCTTCATCGCGTTCGCTTCGATCTGACGAATACGCTCCGCCGACACGCCGAACTCGTCCGCCAGTTCGTGCAGCGTCATGCCGCCCGATCCGTCGTCCTGCACATCGAGCCAGCGCGCCTTGATGATGCGGCGGCTGCGCTCATCCAGCGATTCCAGCGCGTCGGCCAGGCCATCGCTTTGCAGCGTGTCGAACTGACGCGCGGCGATGACGTTGGTCGGCTCGTCGTGCAAGTCGGCCAGATAAGCGATCGGCGCGAACGCTTCCTCGCCGTCCTCGACCTGACCTTCGAGCGCGATATCCCCGCCCGACAGACGCGTTTCCATCTCCGCGACTTCCTCGCGCTTCACGTTCAGCTCGCTCGCGAGGCCGTCGATCTCGTCCTGCGTGAACGCGGAGTTGCTCGTCTTGTAGCTGCGCAGCTTGAAGAACAGCTTGCGCTGCGCCTTCGTGGTCGCGACCTTCACCATGCGCCAGTTGCGCAGAATATACTCGTGGATTTCGGCCTTGATCCAGTGCATGGCGTAGGACACCAGGCGCACGTTTTGATCAGGGTCGAATCGCTTCACGGCCTTCATCAGACCGATATTGCCTTCCTGAATGAGGTCCGTGTGCGGCAGGCCGTAGCCAAGATAGTTGCGCGCGATCGACACCACCAGCCGCAGGTGCGACAGCACCAACTGACGGGCCGCGTCCAGATTGCCGTTGTCGCGGAACTCGGTGGCGTACTGACGTTCCTCTGCCGGCGTCAGCATCGGAATACGGTTCACTGCTTGTATGTAGGAATCGATGTTGCCGATCTGACCGGTCAGCATCAACGACTGTGCGTACGTCAGCGCGCCTGCCGAGGATGCCTTGGCAGGCGCCGAGCTCAACACATTCGGAAGGGTCATTGCATTGGTCACGCTCATAAGCTCCTTATGAACAATTCGCTCTCCGCTTAAAAACTGCGGAAAGCCACTCACGATACTAGCACTCCCGTCCACTGAATGCTAAATGCTAATTAGAAGAGGAGGAAATGTGGAAGTTCCCACATAAAGCTATCGACTTTGCGGGACTCATAGGAATGCGCTGCAGCGGACGGTGGTCGAAGTTATCGCTTTTGGCCAACAAGTCGAATTACTTACCGAAAAAATTCAGTTATGACGCTATTAATTCAAATAAATTTGGAAAGTTCGCGAAATTATGCAAATATATGAACGCGGCACTACAATCGCCCGGTTCAGTTCGGCAGAAGAAACCGTCAAACTCATTTATAGGGGTGCTCATGCAGAAATATAAAGGTCTCTGGCGCAACAAATTTTCCCATAGCGCTGTTACCGTGACGCTCGGCCTTGCATCAGTGGCGGCCCACGCTGATGATCGCTGGGGCGTGCAGATTGCCGGCGGCGCCGGGACGCACGACTTCAAAAAAGCGGATCTCGGTATCGTTTGGGATCCGAACCTGACCTGGTGGGAGATTGGCGGCTTCCACTTCACGCTGCTCGGCGAAGGTCACGTATCTTATTGGCACACGACCAAAAGCAACTCGGTCCACCCGAACATCTGCAAGTTCGGCATCACGCCGGTGCTGCGCTTCGTCAAGAGTTCGGGCTACTTCCGGCCGTTCGTCGAGGCGGGCGTTGGTGTGCAGCTGGCTGTCGCATACGCGCATCACCAATGACTTCACGGTGTCGACCGCGTTCCAGTTTGCGGACATGCTCGGCGTCGGCGCGATCTTCGGCCAGAAACAGAATTATCAGGTCGGCTTTTGCTTCTAGCATCTTTCGAACGCCAGCATTAAAGAGCCGAATCCTGGTAAAAATTTCGAGCAGGTTTATCTGCAGTACAATTTCTGTACGGGGTGGGGCGCCGGCGCTGCAGTTCCCCGATTTGAGGGGATCGACAGATGCCGGCAAAAACCATTCAGGCCATACGCGGCCTCGAGCGTGACCGCTTCCGTGCAATGGTCGAAGGCGCGATGGCGAGGCGCTCGATGCACTGCTGGCGGAGAACGTCAGCTACGTGCACACGAACGGCAAGCGCGAAACCAAACGCCAGTTCATCGACGCGATCACGGCGGGGCGGGGCCGTTACCGGCAGATCGAAATCCAGTCGCAGGACGTGTTGCCCGCCGGCCGCGACACCTGCCTCGTGTCGGGACGCGCGCTCATCAAGATGGAATCGAAGAACGGCGCGCTGCTGTTTCCCATAGCCTACACCGCGGTTCACGTCCAGTCCGAAGGCAACTGGCAATTGCTCGCGCTTCAGGCAACGTGCGTGGCGCTCGAATGAACGCCACGGCTGGCCGTTAGTCTCCTCTTACGCTTCGACTGCTTCGTTCCTCTCTACGCTTTCCACCACACCCTTCGACCGGTTCACCGCGCTCACGACGGGATTCACCACCGCGGAGCGCCGGATTCGCATGCACCGCGACACCGAGCGCGTGGCCTCATCGCCGACGCGGCAGCCGACGAATGAATGCCGCCGTGTCGCCGCCCGTCGTCTGCATGGTTTCGAACGACACCACGCTCGCCGACACGCCCAGCGCCTCCGGGGCCGCTCGCCGTGCCGACCGCCGAGGCGATCATCGACACGCGTCGCCCGAAGACCGCGATGCTCGCCGCATCGACGCGCGACACCGTGCCGCCCGCATCGAAGTATTGGCGCTTGAACAGCGAGCAGATGACGTCGCCGGTGATTTTTTCCTCGCCCGACTGATCTGCGACCCGCTGCACGGCGTGGCTGAACTTGATCTGCACGCGTCGCGGCGGCGTAAAGCCGAAACCGCGTTCGAGCAGATACGTCGCGCAGCCCTTGCCCGACTGGCTGCTCGGATCACAGCATCGTAGCTGCGGCCGAGATCGGCCGGATCGATAGGCAGATACGGCACTTCCCACACGGTGCCCGGCACGCGCTGCGCGAAACCCCCCTTGCGGATCGCGTCCTGATGCGAGCCCGAAAACGCCGTGAACACGAGATCGCCCGCATGCGGATGCACGGGAATCTGGTTGCAGCGCTCGACGACGCGGCGCACCGCATCGATATCCGAGAAATCGAGGCCCAGATCGATGCCTTGCATGTAGAGGTTCATGGCGAGCGTGACGAGATCGACGTTGCCGGTGCGCTCGCCGTTGCCGAACGACAGCCTTCGATGCGATCCGCGCCCGTGAGCACCGCCATCTCCGCCGCGACCGCCGTGCCGCGATCGTTATGCGGATGCACCGACAATACGTGCTGTCGCGAAAACCCATGTTGCGGTCCATCCACTCGACCTGATCGGCGAACACGTTCGGCATCGCGGCCTCGACCGTCGCCGGCAGATTGACGATCATCTTGTGATCGGACGTCGGACGCCAGACCTGCGCGACCGCGTCGCACACTTCGCGCGCGAACGACAGCTCGGTCATGCTGAACGTCTCCGGCGAATACTGATACGTCCAGTGCGTATCGGGACGTGCCGCCGCGTATTCCTTGATGATGCGCGTGCCTTCCACGGCCAGCGCCTTCACTTCGTCCTTCGACTGATTGAACACGATTTTGCGGAATGCCGGCGCGATCGCGTTATATAGGAGATGGACGATGACCTTGCTCGCGCCCTCGACCGCTTCGAAGGTGCGCTCGATTTTCGACGATCAGCTTGCGCCCCAAGTCGAAATCCGTCTGCGATGCGGACGAGAATCCCACCTCGATTTCCTTGAAACCCACTTTCACCAGCATCTCGAAGAACTCGAGCTTGGCATCGATGCTCATCGGCTCGATCAGCGACTAGTTGCCGTCACGCAGATCGGTGCTCATCCAGATGGGCGCTTTTTCGATCGTGCGCGTCGGCCAGCGACGGCCATTGAGACGGACTTGCGGGAAAGAACAGTATTTCTCGGCGGAGTTCGGCATCGTGATCGTCGATCTCTCTTCGGACGGTTTTCGTAGCGTCTGCGAGAGCGTCCGGAACCGGCGGCTGGCCGGTTTCGGCGTGATGCTGGCCGTGCGTACGGTCACATTGCGTCCCGGGACGAGTGATGACGCTTGCGACCAACGTGAACGTGCGCGAAGCAGCGTCGTGCATTTGACCCTCGCGTTTTCGAGTCGCGAGATGCGTGAACGAAAAGCTGACGACTACAGGTTGGTAAGTAAGGAAACAGCGGTACTGCTTGGTAACTGCTGTAGGACCGGGCGCCTTTCGGCCCACGGCGCTAGGTCTGGCGACTACGATAGGCACCAGACCTAGGCGGCCCGAAATAATTCGGAGGGAGAAGAATTGGGCGAAATTCTCATATTTTCAATTTTAAACCAGCGTTGAAGAATCTGTCAAATGCGGTTTGTCGGAATCTGCAAGCGCCGGTGGCATGATCATCGCGGAAATCAGACTGGCCTGCGCGTGACGTCCGCGATGACTTCAACCTGACGCGCGACCGCGGGTGGCACCGGCACGTCGCCGCGCATCACGCTTTCGATCCAGCGCGCGGTGGTCGCGGCATCGAGCGCTTCGAGCATCTCGACGTGCGGCGCGTGTGGTTGCGAATGCTCCGGCGCGATTAGCGTCTGCACCTGCACGTCGTGGAACCAGTCGACCTGAACCTGGCGGCGCGTGTCCGCGACCGCTTCGCCTTCGGTGCCGCGCGCGAGCAGCGCTCCGCCCCGTGCCGCATCGGGATGCTTGGTGAACAGGCCCGTCAGGCTCTCCCGATATTCCGGATGCGTGTAGTTGACGAGCCGCAGCCCCGGCTCCGCAAACGGCTGAAGAATCTTCACGAGCGTATGCGTCGAATTGCGCACGCCCATCACGCGGCGAATCGCCAGCAGGCGCGCGAGTTTCGGCGATAGCGACTCGATCGGCGCAAACGCGAGCCTTCTGGACGCGAGACTGTCCTCGATCTCATCGTGCGATGCAGCGTGCGGAATCCCCAGCTCCGCGAAAATTTCCGCGCTCGTCACGCGACCCGGATCGTCGACGACGCCGTGGACCAGCACCGGCACGCCTTCGCGCGCCAGCATCAGCGCGAGCAGCGGCGTGAGGTTCGGCTGCTTGCGCGCGCCATTGTAGCTCGGAATCGAAACGGGGCGCGCGTGTTCGCGACCCTCCTGCACATGCAACGGCTCGAACGAGCGATGCGCGGCGGACAACATCGCGGCGAGCTCGGCGGAGGTCTCGCCCTTCACACGATAGGCGAGTAGCACGGCCCCGAGTTCCAGATCGGAGACGCGGCCATCGAGCATGGCTTCGTAGAGGGCGTAAGTGTCGTCGCGGGTCAGCGCGCGGGCGCCGTTCGGGTCGCGGCCGATTTCCTTGAATAGCGTGCGCAGGCGAAAGGAGACGAAGGAGTGTCGGTCATCTGAGAAACGTCTTGGATCGGGCGCTCATTTCTCTCGTATGAGCGATGCTGTCCGAAGTTGAGAGCAAAAATACATTCAGTACAGCTATTTGTGCGGCGCTTGCAAGTTACGGCCGGCTGACGGCGCGCGCCGATTTCCACATGTGTTAGCCATGGTCAAGACCGTTTCGTGACGTACACGAAGGCGCATCGAAAGCTGCTGGAAACCGCACCGGATAGGCTTCGTCACGAATGGCGCACGCACTTTAAACTGCATGTCTGACCCGATTTCGGGGCGGTCGACTTTCGATTCGGCAGTTCAAAAAAAGAGAGCGGGATGAGTTACGTGTTTCCTCGAGCGCTGGCTGCAGCGGTGCCCGTCGATGATTCGAACGAGCAGTTTCCGGTGCGCCGCATCTATTGTGTCGGACGTAACTACGAGGCGCACGCGTGTGAGATGGGCCACGATCCGGACCGCGGGCCGCCGTTCTTCTTCAGCAAGCCCGCCGACGCCGTGCTGTACGTCGCGCCGGGTGCGACGGGCGAGTTCCCGTATCCTTCGCAGACGAAGAACCTGCATTTCGAGATGGAACTCGTCGCCGCGATCGGCAAACAGGGCAAGAACATTCCCGCCGACAAGGGACTCGACTACGTTTATGGCTATGCGCTCGGTCTCGACATGACGCGCCGCAATCTGCAGGCCGAAGCGAAGAAACTTGGCTGTCCGTGGGACACGGCGAAGGGCTTCGACCACTCGGCGCCGATCGGCCCGATCCATCCGGTGTCGGAAGTCGACCATCTGGAAAAGAGCGCGATCTGG
>JAQFVJ010000239.1 GCA_029439525.1 Caballeronia sp. BR6202001591004 | reverse complement strand
CAGGCGATTGCGGCCGCGTTTGAGGCCGCGCGCCATCTGGTTGGGGCGATAGTCGAGCTTGGCGATCGCCGCCTCGATACGTTCGCGCAAATCGGGCGACAGCACGCCGATTTCGCCATTCAGATAGCGCGAAATACTGGTTTTGCCGGTGCCGGCTTCGCGTGCGACATCGGTGATGGTCGCACGGCGTGCGCCGATGACCGGCACGCGGTTCGCCGCGTGTTCGGTCGAAGTGGGATCGTCGGACATGGTGATGGTTACGTGTCCGCGCGCCGTGTGTCATGCGCACGGCGCGCGGAGTTGTCGTTCTCCTCGCATCTGCGCATGTTAGCGCATGCCGACTTCGATCCTGCTTTCGTCAGTGCTTCAGCACCTCGCGGTTGACGATGTTGTGCTCAAGCGTGCCGTCGAGTGCGCCGATCAGGTTTTCCGCTGCGTTGCGCGCCATCGCATGACGCGTTTCGTGCGTGGCCGAGCCGATATGCGGGAGCGCGACGACGTTGTTCATCTTCAGTAGCGGAGAATCGGCGGGCAACGGTTCATGTTCGAATACGTCGAGGCCTGCCGTGAGGATCGTGCCATTTTTCAAGGCTTCGATGAGCGCGGATTCGTCGACGGTCGGGCCGCTTGAAGCATTGGTGAGGATCGCGGTCTTCTTCATCTTTTCCAGTTGCGCTTTGCCGATCATGCCGCGCGTTTCTTCTGTCAGCGGCACCTGAAGACAAACGAAATCTGCCTGCGCAAGCAATTCGTCCAGTTCGACGCGCCTGCCTTTGTATTCCTTTTCCGCTTTTTCGTTAGCGTGGCGATTGGTGTAGAGCACGCGTTCATACGGAAACCTAGCGCCGCACGCCGCGCGACCGCTCCCACCGATGCGTCCCAGCCCGACAATGCCGAGTGTTTTACCCTGCCACGTCCACGCCGAAACACGCTTCGCCGATACTGCCTTTCCAGTTGCCTTGCTTGACCCATTCCGCGAGTTCAATGACACGTCTCGCGGATGCGAGGATCAGCGCGAAGACCGTATCGGCAGTGGATTCGGTAAGCACGTCCGGTGTATGGGTGAGGACGATGCCACGGCGCGTCAAGTCCTCCACATCGAATTGATCGTAGCCTACTGAAATCGTCGACAGCGCTTTGAAATGCTTCGCGTTTTCGATCATGTCCGGCGTGATTTTTTATAGCGCGGTCTGCTTCCTTTAAGGCCGCTACGAACGCTTCATTATCCTTAGGATCGACATTGACGAATTTCGCCCGCTTGCGCAAATTGCTTCGACGTCCGACGGCAAGGGCTTATAGATCACAATTTTTCGAATCATGCGCATTTGTCCTTTAGGTTGGCTGCTTCAGGGACATCAAGACCGCGCCGCAATCTGCGAATGAATCACGCCTTGCGGCTTGACGGCCAAGGTCAACCAGACCGCAACGAGCAGCGCCGCGCTCATGAAAACATAGGAGGCGGGAGGCGATCCGGTCGCGCCATTGAGATACCCGACGAAGTACGACCCGACGAACGATCCGAGCGCGCCCATGCTGTTGATGAGCACCATCGCGCCACCGGCGACATTCGGCACGATTGCAAAGAACGGCCCGTAAGGCGCATACATGGCCGCACCGGCGATCACGAGCAAGGTATAAGACGCCCAGAAATTCGTCGATCCGAGCAGATAGGAGGCCTGCAAATGCAATTGCGCCGATCAGCAAAAACGGCCACACGAATGCCTTGCGCGCCTGCAATTTATCGGACGCCCAGGAAGCGATCAGCATGGCGATCGTCGCCGCGAGATAAGGCACGGCCGACAGCCAGCTCACCTGCGAGAGCTGTCCTTGATGATGAACCACCAGATGACCGCCCACACCACCGCAGGCAAGCCCTCGGCGATAAACATATGCTGCCAGCCGAACGAATTCACCAGATAGCCCAACACGACCGACATCCACAGCACCGTCACCGGATTGCCGAGAATCAGAAACGTATTAGCGCGCGAGCGTTCGGCCTTGGTGAACCAGTTCGAAATGAACGCCAGCATCGCCGGCATCACGGCGGCTTCGACGACGCCGAGCACGAAGCGGATCGCCATCAACGAAGGAATATTGCTCACCATGCCCGTGAGCGCCGCACATCCGCCCCATAAGACGAGGCTCCAGAACACGAGCTTCTTGACGCTGCGCCGTTCGGCGTAGATCGCGCCCGGAATCTGGAAGAAGAAATAGCCGAGAAAGAACAGCGCACCGATCAGCGAGGACAAGCCCTTGCTGATGCCGAGATCGCTATTGATGCCCGCTGTCGACGCGAAGCCGAAATTCGCGCGGTTGAGATACGCGAGGCTATACGTGATGAAAACGATCAGCATGATCGCCCACCAGCGGCGTATGGCGAGCGTCGGGGTCGTGGATGATTGCATGGTTGTCTCCGTCTCTCAGGTATCTCGCATGGGTTTTCGCGTGTCGTGTTCAAGCCAGATCGAGTGCGGCTGAAGCCGTCTTGTCGTTGGCATCCTGCGTTTCCAGTGCATCGAGCGCGACTCGCGTGGGCAAGCCTTCACTGTCGCCTATCACCTGAATCGCCAATGCGCCGATGCGGTTGCCGCGCGCGAGCGCATGACGCATGTCCTTGGAGCAGCGCGCTGACCACGCCGACTGCGAAGCCGTTGCCCGCGCCCACCGTATCGACCACGTTCGCGACCGGCACCGGCCCGGCACGATGCCCTGTGATCGCCATCCGCCGTGCGGAAATATGCGCCGAGCTTGATGATCACGCCCTTCGCGCCCTGATCGAGATAGAATGCGACAATGTCCTCGGGCTTCGAATGGCTGGTGTCGAAGGTCATCGCGATTCCGCTGTGCGCCGGCAGCGCGGCGAACAGCGCTTCGAACGCGTCGATCGTGCCGCCCGCCATCAGTTGCCCGTTTTCCACGACGACACGCTGTACGCGACGCGACCGCCGCCGTCACGAGCCGGTCCGCCGCATCGGTTGCGATGCCGGTCGGCGTGCCGCCCAGTTGCAGCTTGACGATGCGCGCATCCAGTGCGGCGGCTTCATGGATGGCGAGCGCCAGCGCCGCACGGTCCAGCGCGCCGTCGTCCGCGAACAGCGTCGCGGGCGTCGAATACACCGCGTCCACAAGCCCGCTGCACGACTCCGTTCCGCAAGTTGCGCTAGCGCTTCGGGACGGGCATCGCCTTCCGATGCAAACAACTCGCGACGCAACTCGAAACCATCAGCGCCTGCGGGCGCCGCGGCGGCGGCCCACACGGCGTGACCGTCGCGACGGATGGTATCCGCGCCGAACGCGCTCGCGACGATAACGACGTCTCCGCTACGCGGCACCCGACTGTCGTGATTAAGCGAATTCACCTGATTTCGACTTTTGGATTTTGGAACCGGTTCTATATCTGAATTTCAAAAAAGACGCCGAAGCACCTCGTGTTGAAGCCGCATAGTGCGCCCGCGTCCCGGCATCGCGCCACATAGTGGGAATCCCTAGCATGGATAGTTGGGCAAATCTGGTTCGCCGCACAGTTCCAGAAAACGCGCCGTGACGCGCGACGGCGTGGCCGCATGCGGCACCAGAATCGAAAAGTGCCGCGTGAGCGGGTCCGGCGCGATGCGCAGACACCGCAGCGCGCTGTCCTCGTGTCGCGCCGACATCACCGAGAAGAAACCGATGCCCATACCCGCCCGCACCGGCCTCCTTCACGCCCTCGACGCCCGCGATTTCCAGCGCGATGCGCATCTCCACGCCGCTATCGGCGAACACGCACTCGACCATCTGCCGCACGCCCGAGCCCGGTTCACGCAGCACGAGCGGATAGCCGCCGACGACATCGAGCGTCGCCGAATCACGCCCGTCCGCGAGCGGATGGCCGTTCGGCACGATCGCGACGATTTCGTCCTCGCGCCACGACGTCACCGTGGTGCCCAGCGGCAGATCGTGATCGGGTTCTAGATCAGCCGCTCGCGTGGCAACGATGACGCGACGCAAGGCAAAGGCAAGATCGCGGTGCCCTGGTTCGCGCTCAGTTTTCTCGCGCTGGTCATCGTCAACTCGCTGCATGTGCTGCCGGCGCCCGCGACCGACACCATCAACATGCTCGATACCTTGGCGCTGACCATGGCCATGACGGCGCTCGGCATGGAAACGCGCATCGAACAGATTCGCAAAGCTGGTCCGCGTGCGCTTGCAACCGGCGCGATTCTGTATATGCGTGGCTGGTCGGCGGCGGTCTGGCGATCACGCTCGGCGTCGAGCGGCTGTTCGGCTGAACCGGAAAGATTCATCGATAAGAAAACTAACAACACGTTATTTGAAATGCCGTCAGCTCGATGACGGCATTTCGCGCTTCATCGATTCATCGTTTGACCGTTTCATCGAAGGAGACCTCATGGAACATGTCTCCCGTACACAAAATGAGAAGCTCGATGTCAAGACCACCACGTGCTACATGTGCGCTTGCCGATGCGGCATCTGCGTCCATCTGCGCGAAGGTGAAGTCCGCTACATCGACGGCGCGCGCCTTACGCAGCGGCTGATGCGCAAGCCAAACGCGCTGCGCGGCGAAGCGCGGTTCGAATTGGTGTCGTGGGAAGTCGCGCTCGATACGCTCGAAGAACGCCTCAAGCATCTGCGCGCTACCGACCCGAAGAAGTTCGCGCTCTTTACGGGACGCGACCAGATGCAGGCCCTGACCGGCCTGTTCTCGAATAAATCTCGTATCCCTAATTACACGGCGCACGGCGGCGTCTGCAGCGCGAACATGGCCGCCGGCATGATCTATACGATGGGCGGCTCGTTCTGGAAATTCGGCGGCTCGGGCCTCGATCGCGCGAAGCTGTTTTTCATGATCGGCACGGCGGAAGATCATCACTCCAATCCCCTGAAAATCGCCATTTCGAAGTTCGACACGCCGATTCTCATCCAGCTCTATTCCGACGTGATGCAGAAGTTCCGGCTCGCAGCGCAAGAACGCACGAAGGAACGGCAGCCGCCCGATCATCTGCGCGCGCATCGAGCAGTATTTCGGTTCGCTGCCCTCCTTTTGGTATGCGCCGCTCGAACGCGATACGACCGACACCGAGCGCTGCGAACGTATAACGTTCGCAGCGCTCGGCGTAGCGCACGAAACTAGCGCACGAAACAATGGCCTCGTCGCTCCAGTTCCTTATCCACTTCGTCGAGCAGCACGTTCGCCAGTAGCGGTGAGAG
>JAQFVJ010000238.1 GCA_029439525.1 Caballeronia sp. BR6202001591004 | reverse complement strand
GTGAGTCTGCCCGCGGTGCCGGCAGAACTGGCGCCGCCGCGCGGCGGCGACGACACGAACGCTCCCGCGATGCGCAAGTCGCGCGTGCTGGTAATCGACGATCACGAGTCGATGACAGCGCGCTCGCCTGGCTGCGCGCCAACGACGCCGATGTGATCCTGGCCGATCTGCACATGCCGGGCAAGGACGGCTATTCCTTCGCCAACGAATACCGCGCGCGGCTCGCGCCGGGGCGAGCGTGCCGATTATCGCGGTGGGCGCTTATGCGCCTGAGTTGGTGGATCCGAACACGGCGGTGCTGTTCTTCGACTATCTGCTGAAGCCCGTGCGCTACGAAGTGCTGAAGGGCGCCGTGCACCGCGCGGTGACGGCGCGACGGCGCGCGGCCTGATTTTCCTGTTCAGCTTCTTAAGAGACGCTTGGAAAGATCGGCAACCAGAATGCCGAGCCGCGCCGGCTGTTCGAAGCACGTCACGTTGTAATCGCGGATGGTCTGGCTGATCTCCGACTCGCTCGCCTTGCCGGTCGTCAGTTCGCCGGTCAGCACGAAAATGGGTGCATCCGGATTGTCGGATTCGCGCACCGCGCGGATCGCGCCCGCCGAAGTGTGCGTGCCGAACAGCCAGTCGATTACCACGGCATCGAACACCTGCGTTTGCAGCGCTTCGAAGAACGCGTCGAGGCCGTAGAAGGCCCCATCGCGGTGAAACCGGTCGCGTCGAGATAATCGTGCAGGTTGTCGGCGGAAGCATGGTCGTCGTCGACGATGGCGATCACAGGTTTTTCTACATCGGCGCGGCAGGATCTCGATCTTGTGGACGTCACAGGCTTCGTAGAGCAAGCACGCCTTCATGCTTGCTGATGATCCAGCGGCTGTTGAGCTTCTGCGCGATGAAGTCCGGCCGGCTGCCCGCTTCGAGCGCATTGCCGATCCATGCCTGACACGGCACTTCGAGCGAACCGAGCTTGAGCACGGCGTCGTGCGCGGTGCCTTCGGTTTCGTCGGGGCGCGTGTCGATGGTGTCGAAGAGCGTGAGCGCGGGTTCGTCGAACGCATCCGCGACACGGCGGATTTGCGCGAGCGTCCACGGGCTGTTGCCGCGTAGCTTGCGGTGTCCCTGCGAAAAACTCAGGTCGAGAATGTGGCACAACTCAGCGATCTGTTGACGCTTGCCGATGCCGTGACGGCTCATGAGTTCGCGTACGCGTTCGGCGACGGCGAGCGATTCGGCTGACGACGTTTCAGTGACCATACAGCCCGTAACCGAATGCTTCGTGAGGGAGTCTGCGGGCGTCGCGATGTGGACTGAATGCGCGCAGTCGAGCTGTCATTGTAAAGTGGCGGATGTGCCGCGCTCAAAATGACCGGACGGTTTCTGCGGTTTGATCAGGGGTATCGCACATAGCCGTGTCGGCGGTACGTCGAATCACCTTCGCAGCGCTTCCCGCATAGGAATGAAACTGTTTTTTCTGATCAATCTTTCCAATGGAAATTTATCTTGACGGAAGCGTAATACGCGGCCAGAATATTTCCGATTGATCACGCGGAGTTCGAAAGGCGCGGCTGGATCGTAAACTTTCTACTGGAGAAGGCTCATGTCGTTCGCAAGAATTCTGTCGGGCACGCCCACATGGGTATGGATTCTGTTGGCCGTGCTGGTGTCGCGCGGCATGAAGGCCCTCAAGGGCGGCACCGCGCCGATCGGCAAGCTGGCCATCGTGCCGCTGGTGTTCGCGGCCTGGGGACTGCAGCATCTGATGACGGACCCGGCGTCAGGCTGGGGCTGGGAGATGCCTGGATGATGTGGGACGCAGGCGCGGGCATCGGCGCGATGCTGGCGCAACGCAGCGGCATAAGCGTGGATCGGATGGCGCGCACGGTGACACGTTGCCGGGATCGGCGGTGCCGCTGGTGCTGATCCTCGTGACCTTCGCGATGAAATTCTAGCTCGGCTTCGAACTCGCGACGACGTACGTCAGCGTGGATTCGGGTTATGTCGTGCTGAGCGCGCTGGTGTCGAGTGTGACGGCGGGGATTTTTGCGGGACCCTTCGGGATGGACGCTTCGGGATGTACTGGCTGGCGCTGCGGCCTTCGTCGGAAATGGCTTACGAAGTGTGAGTGCGCGGTGTTTCGAATCGTCGCCGTGAGCGACCGGTGCTGGCCTCACGGCGATTTTTTGCCCTTCTCTTGCAGCGACTTGTAGCTGTCCACGCGGATTTCCGAGAAGTGCGCGAACAGGTAGGGACTGCCGTCATCCGATTTGATGAAGCCGAAACCCTTGGTGTCGTTGAACCATTTCACGATGCCAGTTGCCATGTTTTCCTCTTTTTCCTCTTGTACAGCGTTGTTGAGCGAGAGCGGGTCTCGCCGGTGGTGAATTGCTTGAGTGTGTGCTCGATGCGTCAGGCCATCGCGGGCAGCGCTGCATGCCGCGTGGTTGACGCAACGTATGCGCCGGCATCTCGTCGAGGAGTGTTGCGATCTGATCGTGCGCATCGCTTCCGCTGAATTCGCGCAGCGTCGCGAGCAGCGCCGGCCACCGCGTTTCGCGCATTATGCAGCGGCCGCTCGCATCGGTGATGCGGAGTACGGTGGTATCAGGGTAGTAAGTCACGGTGACGGGGCGTCCGTCGAGAATGCAGGTTGCCTTGCAGGCTTTCGGTGTGAACATGTTTTTTCGGGTGAGTGGTCTGTTACGCGCCAGGCGCGCTTATCGTCGAATCGATAGCGAAAGCTTTTAGCAATGAGCTTTAGCAATGGCTGTGCCCGACCTGACGCGCGCCAGTGCGCTGGTGATGCCAATCAGGGTTATCCCAAAATAGAGAGTGCGAAATTGAACGGAGTTTTGTGAGATTGACGCTAAATTAAACGAAGAAGGACCTTTATTTATATTGCATCGCAACTGTGTGGGAGGTTGCCGTGCTAAACATGAGCCCATACAACGAAAGACGATCAGGAGACAAAGACATGAACCGTAGCGATCTGCGGGAAGCGTGGTCGTGGTGACGGGCGAAGCGCGCGGTATCGGACTGGCGGTCGCGGAGCGCGCGCTACAGTCCGGCGCGGATGTCGCGATGTGGGACGTGGACGGCGAACGGCTCGCTCGCACCAGCGCGGAACTGAACTGAAGAGCGCCTACAAGAAACGCACCGTCAGCGGATCCGTCGTGGAACTCACCGACGAAGCGTCCGTCAACGCCGTCGCGCAAAAGGCGGTCGTCACACACGGCAAGATCGATGTGCTCGTCAACAACGCGGGCATCACCGGCGGAAACGGCACCACCTGGAAACTCGCGCCCGACGTGTGGCGCCGCGTCATCGACGTCAATCTGATCGGGCCGTATCTGACCTGCCGCGCGGTCGTCCCGCACATGCTGAAGTCGGGCTACGGGCGCATCGTCATTGCGTCGATCGCCGGCAAGGAAGGCAATCCCAACGCGTCGCACTACAGCGCATCGAAAGCTGGATTGATCGGCCTCACCAAATCGCTCGGCAAGGAACTCGCGGGCAAGAACATCCTCGTCAATGCGGGTGACGCCCGCCGCCGCCAAAACCGAAATCTTCGATTCGATGTCGCAGCAGCACATCGACTACATGCTCTCCAAGATCCCGATGAACCGTTTCCTGATGCCGCAGGAAGCCGCGTCGCTAATTCTTTGGCTCGCATCCGAGGGAGGACTGCGCGTTCAGCACAGGCGCGGTGTTCGACCTGTCGGGCGGCCGCGCGACGTACTAACGCCTTTACGCCTCGGGCCTTCGGGAGAAACGCATGAACGATTCCGCACCCACAGGCGGGAGGCAGCGTCACGTCGCTCGTGATGCGTCGCCTGCTGCCTTTTCTTTTGCTGATGTACATGCTCGCATTTCTGGACTGCACGAACATCGGCTTCGCACAGAAAGCGCTGCAACCGGACACGGGTCTCACACCAACGCGGCGTTCGCGTTTGGCGCGGGCGTGTTCTTCGTCGGCTATGCGATCTTCGAAGTGCCGAGCAATCTGCTGCTGCATCGCGTCGGCGCGAAGCTGTGGATGTGCCGCATCATGGTGACGTGGGGCCTTGTGTCGGCGGCGATGGCGCTCGCGCATTCGGCCACGACGTTCTGTGTTGCGCTTTCTGTTGGGCGTGGCGGGAGCGGGCTTCTTTCCCGACATTGTTTCATTGTCTATTATTAACTTGACACGCTGGTTTCCGCAAAATTCGCGGGCGCGCGCACTCGGCGTGTTTTACTTCGGCGCGCCGCTGGCGTTCATCTTCGGTGTGCCTTTATCGGGACTCTTGCTCGATCTGCACGGCACATTCGGGCTGAAGGGCTGGCAATGGCTCTTTCGTCGAAGGCCTGCTCGCGTTGATCGTCGGCGTGTGGACGTTCTTCTATCTCGACGACGATCCCGCGCGCGCATTGGCTCACCCAACAGCAACGCGCGTGGCGCGTCTCGCCAGTCTCGCCGATGACTCGCGTTTTGCGGATTCACATCACACGGCCCGCGCAGCGTGCTCGCGTCGCTCGTCGATCCGCGCGTATTAGTGCTGTGCTTCGTGTATTTTCTGATTCAGAACGCGGTGTACGGAGTCGTGTTCTATCTGCCGCAGCAGGTGTCGGCGCTGCTCGGCACGAAGGTCGGCTTTCGCGTCGGGCTGGTGACCGCGTTGCCGTGGGTTGCCGTCGTCGTGACATGGATCGTGCCGCGCTATGTGGATCGCACGGGCAAGCATCATGTCTGCGCCGTTGCATTACTCGCGATGTCGGGTATCGCGATCTGCGTGTCGGGCTGGTCCTCGGTGCCGATCATTTCGCTCATCGCTGTGCTGCGCAGCAAGCGGATTCATCGCCGCGCAGCCGCTGTTCTGGACTTTTCCCACGCGCTATCTCACCGGCGCCGCGGCGGCCGCCGGCATCGCGCTCCATCAATTCGCTCGGCAGACTCGGCGGCTTCTTTGCGCCG
>JAQFVJ010000237.1 GCA_029439525.1 Caballeronia sp. BR6202001591004 | reverse complement strand
GCCTCGTCTTCGCCTTGGTCTCGTCGTCGCGGTTCTGCGCGATTTGCTGTATCAGCTTTTCGAGCTGATCGAGCTGCTCGCGCCGGAACCGCGACGCGGTGGACGCGACTTCAGCGTTCTGCTCCGCGATAGCCGCGCCGAGTTCCTGCGCGCGGCTGCGTTGGGCCGTGAGCTCGTGCTCCTTGCCGAGCGCATCCTGCTCCTTATCGAGGTAATCGTTTCGCGCGACATATTATTTGTCGGCGGCTAGCACCGCGTAGGCATCCGCATGCTCGCGGGCGAGCGGCGCGGTGGCGACGAGCTTTGCGATCTGGACGCGCGCTGTCGAGTTCAGCTTTGCGCTTCAGCAACTCGGCCTGAGCGCTGTCGTAGTGGTCGCGATATTCGAGCCATGCGCTCTCGGCGAAATGCTGCGCATCCTGCATGCGGGCATCCGGGGCGCTCTCGACGGGCAATACGACCGGAGCGCGATTCTGCTTCTGCGCTTCGAGCAGCGCATTGGCGCGCGCCGCGCCGAGTTGTGCATCGAGGAGCATCGAACGCGCCTTGTCCGCCTCGGCGGCGGCCTGCGTGGTGTCGAGCTTCATCAGCAGTTGCCCGGGAGTGACGCGCTGTCCGTCGCGAACGAGGGTCTCGCGCACGACGCTGGTCATCGCCGGTTGAATCACTTTGACGCGAGCGTCGGGAATCAGCCGGCCGCTCGCCGTGACGACGATATCCAGTCGCCCCACGAGGCCAATCAGCAAGATCAGCAGCGCGAGCAGCATGAGCACGCGCATGGTCCAGCGCGGCGCGAGATGCACCGGTGTCTCGACGAGTTCCAGCTCGGCGGGCAGGAACGCGAGGTGGTCCGCGGCGCGCGGGCCGCTCCAGTTCGCCACGAATGGCCCACACGCCACGCCAGACAGAAGCGTAACGGGCAGATCGCGCAGTGCGCGCAAACGAAGTAGTCCCATGATCCGTTCTGCAGTGAAACGAGGTGCGCGTAATAGCCGCCCTGGCTCATCAGGGAATCGTGGCGGCCGTGCTCGACGACGCGGCCCCGATCCATTACGATAATATGATCGGCATGACGTACAGTCGTGAGCCGATGGGCGATGATGATGACCGTGCGCCCGGCGCACATGGCCTTCATGTTGTTCTGGACGATCCGTTCGGTTCGATCCGTTCGGTTTCGAAGTCGAGCGCGCGCGTGGCTTCGTCGAAGATCAGGATTCGGGGATTGGTCATCAGGAGCGCGCGCGATCGCGAGCCGCTGACGTTGTCCGCCCAACAGGCCGCCGCCGTGCTCACCGACGATCGTGTCGTAGCCCTCCGGCAGCTCGTAGATGAAGTCATGCGCGCCCGCCAGTTTCGCGGCCTGCATGACCGCTTCGAGTGGCACGCCTGGATCGCTCAGCGCGATGTTCTCGCGCACGGACCGGTTGAACAGCAGGTTCTCCTGCAGCACCACGCCGATCTGCCGGCGCAGCCACGCGGGATCGGCCAGCGCGAGATCGATTCCGTCGATGCGCACGGCGCCCTGCTCCGGAATATAGATAGAGGCGCTGCAGCAGCTTGGTGAGCGTGCTCTTGCCCGAGCCGGACCGGCCGACAAGGCCCACGACCTTGCCCGCGGGAATGTTGAGGGACAGGCCGTCGACCGCGGGCGCACCGTCCGGACGGTAACGGAAGCGGATGTTGTCGAAGCTGACATTGCCCTGGATCGGCGGCAGCGCCTGGCGGCTTTGAGGCAGCTCCGTGCGCGTATTGAGGATGTCGCCCAGGCGGCTCATCGAGATGCTGACCAGCTGGAATTCCTGCCACAGTTGAGCCAGCCGCGTGACCGGCGCGCTGACACGCTGCGCCATCATGTTGAAGGCGACGAGTTCGCCGACATTCAGACGGCCATCGATCACGAGGCGCGCGCCGAAGAACAAGGTCGCGAGTGTCACCAGCTTGCTGGCCAGCTGAATCAGCTGCTGGCCGATGTTACCTAGTTGGCTCACCTTGAAACCCGCGCTGACGTATGCCGCCAGTTGCGACTCCCAGCGCCGGATGAACTGGGGCTCGACGGCCATCGACTTGACCGTCTCCACCCACGACACCGACTCGACGAGGAAAGACTGGTTATCGGCGCCGCGCGCGAACTTTTCGTCGAGCTTCGCCCGAAACGAGGGAACGAGCAGCGCGGATATGACGGCGCGCCGCGGCCACCATCAGTGTCAACCAAACGCTGTATATGCACATGACGCCGAGAAACACGACCGAGAAGACCAGATCGACGAAGGCAGTCGGGCCTGGCCCGTCAGGAAATTGCGGATGCTCTCGAGCTCGCGAACGCGCGCCGAAGTAGCCGAGCGGCAGCGCAACGAGGTGACGGAATAGTCTCGCGCCCAGCTCGACATCGATACGGTTCGTCGTGTGCGAGAACACGTAGTTGCGCAGGCCGGTGAGCAGCACTTCGAACACCGAACTCAATAGCAACGCAAGGCAGACGACGTTCAGCGTGCTGTAGGTGCGATTGACGAGCACCTTGTCCATCACGACCTGGAACATCAAGCGGTGAGACGAGCCCGAACAGCTGTAGCACGAACGAGACACCCAGCACTTCCAACAACAGTCTGCGATAGCGGACGACCGCGGGAATGAACCACGAGAAGTCGAATCGCGCGAGTTCGCCGGCGAGCGAAGCGCGCGACGTGAAGAGCAGCATCTTCCCGCTGCTTCGGGTGACGACCTCGTCCAGCGGCTTGATCACCGGCGCCGTCATTCCGCACTCTAGCACCAGCGCCGTCTTGCCGTCGGTCTGGCGATAATGAAGTGCCGGCCTTCCCGATCGAGTATCAGCGCCGGAAGCGGCGTGGTCGTCAATGAAGCGGAGCGGAAGGGCACGACCCGCGCTTTCAGTCCGATCGTGCGCGCCGATCGCACCAGGTCATGTTCGGAGAATCGCCCCGTGGTGATCGCGGCGGCGTGTTTCAGTTGCGCGGCGTCAGTGGCAATGCCATGAAACCGGGCGATGACGACCAGAGCAGCAAGCCCCGCGTCGTCCGCTTCCAGTTCGGAATACTTATTAATAAGCATTTATTTGACTTCGTTGTTAACCGGACGCCAACGCTTGCGAACGTCAGTACCGGAGTGAGACCGCCTCATCGACATCTTGTCTAATGTTATAATTAAGAGTTTGGTCATATCGTCGCGAAAACAGGCAGCAAAAAACGCATCTGGAGCCAAGGAACACTTTTCCAGCTCCCGGTAACGGTCCGGAACTATTTGGAAAAAATTACAACTATTGCATCGACCCTATTAAACCCGGTTATATCGCGTTCGATCGCCGCGCCGGATCTGGATGGGCTGATGGGCTGGCCATAGGCTAGAATCATGAGTTTAAGCACTTTGGCCAAGCCTCGGAGTCGCGTTGTCACGACGATGGTCATGTCCCGCAAAAGGCAATCATGCTCACTTTCCTCCAGCAAATCATTCTAACGCTGCAGTCCTACTGGAACGAAAAGGGTTGCACGCTCCTCCAGCCGATCGACATGGAAGTCGGCGCCGGCACCTCGCACGTCCACACGTTCCTGCGCGCAATCGGCCCCGAGCCGTGGCGCGCGGCCTACGTTCAACCGTCGCGCCGCCCGAAGGACGGCCGTTACGGCGAGAACCCGAACCGCCTGCAGCACTACTATCAGTACCAGGTCGTGCTCAAACCCGCGCCGGAAAACATCCTCGATCTGTATCTCGGCTCGCTCGAAGCGCTCGGCTTCGATCTGAAGCAGAACGACGTGCGCTTCGTGGAAGACGACTGGGAAAATCCGACGCTCGGCGCTTGGGGCCTCGGCTGGGAAGTGTGGCTCAACGGCATGGAAGTCACGCAATTCACCTATTTCCAGCAGGCGGGCGGTCTCGATTGCAAACCCGTGCTCGGCGAAATCACCTACGGTCTCGAACGTCTCGCCATGTACTTGCAAAAAGTCGAGAACGTGTATGACCTCGTCTGGACCGAGTGGGAAGAAGACGGCCCGAATGGCAAGATGCTGCATCGACTCACCTACGGCGACGTGTATCACCAGAACGAAGTCGAGCAGTCCACCTATAATTTCGAGCACGCGAACGTCGATCTGCTGTTCACCTTCTTCAAGAGCTACGAGGAAGAAGCGAAGATGATGATCGACGCGAAACTCGCGCTGCCCGCATACGAACTCGTGCTGAAGGCGGGCCACACGTTCAATCTGCTCGATGCGCGCGGCGCGATTTCCGTGACGGAGCGCGCGGCGTACATCGGCCGCATCCGTGCGCTGTCGAGACTCGTGGCGCAGGCTTATTACGATTCGCGCGATGCACTCGGCTTCCCGATGCTCGGCAATCCGGTCAAGGGGAAGCGCGATCTCGTCACCGCTCAGGAAGAAGCCGCGCGTCCCGCATGGGCGCCTCCGCTCAAGCCGGAAAGCACTCCACCCGGCGAAGCCAGCAACAACGAACAGGTTTGACGAGGCTCGACAGAACAATGACGCAATCCAACACCGCTTCCCTGCTCGTCGAGCTGCTGACCGAGGAGCTTCCGCCGAAGGCGCTCGCGCGTCTCGGCACCGCTTTCGCCGATGGCATCGTCAAGCGTCTCGCTGCGCGCGATCTGATCGACGGCGCGCCGGAAGTCGAAAAGTACGCGACGCCGCGCCGCCTCGCCGTGCTCATCAGGAACATGCGCGATGTCGCGCCGGAAAAGCAGGTGCGCAAGAAAGTGCTTCCCGTTTCCATCGCGCTCGACAAGGAAGGCAAGCCCACACCGCCGCTCGCTAAAAAGCTCGCGGCGCTCGGCTTCCCTGACTTCCCGCTCGAAGAACTCGAACGCGCGCAGGACGGCAAGACCGAAGCGTTCTTCCTAGGCTATGCCGCGCCCGGCGCCACGCTTGCCGAAGGCCTGCAAGCCGCGCTCGACGAAACGCTCACCAAGCTGCCGATCCCGAAGGTCATGACCTATCAGCGTCCGGACGGCACCAGCGTGCAGTTCGTGCGTCCGGTGCAGCGTCTCATCGCCATGCATGGCCGCAATGTCGTGCCGGTCAGTGCGCTCGGCGTCGATTCGGGCGATACGACCATCGGCCATCGCTTCATGTCGGAAGGCTTCATCGCCATCCCGAATGCCGACGATTACGCCAAGACACTACGCAACAAGGGCCGCGTGGTCGCCAACTTCGACGATCGGCGCGAGTCGATTCGCACGCAGCTTCAGGCGTTCGCGAGCGAAGATCGCGTCGTGATGCCCGAAGCGCTGCTCGATGAAGTGAACGCGCTGGTCGAATGGCCA
Source organism: Caballeronia sp. BR6202001591004 (assembly GCA_029439525.1). Classification (GTDB taxonomy): domain Bacteria; phylum Pseudomonadota; class Gammaproteobacteria; order Burkholderiales; family Burkholderiaceae; genus Caballeronia. Next base: position 1,679 of record JAQFVJ010000237.1, on the reverse strand, counting down.
GTCGTGTACGAATGCCGCTTCGACGAGGAATTCCTGCAAGTGCCGCAGGAGTGCCTGATCCTCACGATGCAGACCAACCAGAAGTACTTCGCGCTCACCGATCAGAACGGCAAGCTGCGTTCGCGCTTTCTGATCGTGTCGAACATCGACACGAAAACGCCGTGCGAAATCGTCGAAGGCAATCAGCGCGTGGTGCATCCGCGTCTCGCGGATGCGAAGTTCTTCTTCACGCAGGACAAGAAAAAGCGTCTCGAAGATCGGGTGCCGCTGCTCGCGAACGTCGTCTATCACAACAAGCTCGGCTCGGCGCTGCAACGCGTCGAACGCCTCGAAGCGCTCGCGGGCGAAATCGCGCCAATGGTCGGCGTCGATGCCGCGCTCACGCGCCACGCCGCGCGTCTGGCGAAGGCGGGCTTGCTAACTGACATGGTCGGCGAATTCCCTGAACTGCAAGGCACGATGGGCACCTACTACGCGCGTCACGACGGCGAGCCGGAAGAAGTCGCGCTGGCGTGCTCGGAGCATTATCAGCCGCGTTTCTCGGGCGACGAAACGCCGTCGACGGGCGTGGGCGCGGCGGTCGCGCTCGCGGACAAGCTGGAAACTATCGTCGGCATCTGGGACATCGGGCTCGCGCCGACCAGCGAGAAAGATCCGTTCGCGCTGCGCCGTCACTCGCTGGGCGTGCTGCGGATCCTGCTGGAAAAGAAGTTGCCGGTCGACCTGCGAGAACTCGTCGCGGCGGCACAGCGCCAGTTCGTGAACGTGCCGCAAGTCGCCGATTCGACCGAAGCGGTCTACGCGTTCTTCATGGATCGCCTGCGCGGTCTCTTGCGCGAACGCGGCTTCGAAGCGAACGATATCGAAGCCGTGCTGAGCCTGAACCCCACGCGTTTGGACGATATCATCGCGCGCCTCGACGCCGTGCGCGAATTCGCGGCGCTGCCGGAGGCAGCATCGCTCGCCGCGGCGCACAAGCGCATTTCGAACATCCTGAAGAAGTCGGAACAAGGCACGCCGTCGTCGGTGAACAAGGAACTGCTGTTTGAGCCGGCGGAAAAGAACCTGTACGCGCAGATCGAAGCCGTCACGCCGCGCGTGCAATCGCAACTCGCCGCGCGCAACTATACGGAAGCGCTCACGGCGCTCGCCGCGTTGCGCGAATCGGTCGATACGTTCTTTAACCACGTGATGGTGAACACCGAAGACCCCGCGCTGCGCAACAATCGTCTCGCCTTGCTCAACACGTTGCATCAGCAGATGAACTGCGTCGCGGACATCTCGAAGCTCGCTGCATAAAAGAGCGCCGCCATGGTAGCGAACAGAAAGCTAGTCATCCTCGATCGCGACGGCGTCATCAACGTCGATTCCGATGCGTTCATCAAGTCGCCGGACGAATGGGTCGCCATTCCCGGCAGCCTCGAAGCCATCGCGCGTCTGAATCAGGCGGGCTATCGCGTAACGATCGCATCGAATCAGTCGGGCATCGGGCGCGGTCTGTTCGACATGGCTGCGCTCAACGCGATGCATCACAAAATGAACCGCGCGGCGGCGGCAGTGGGCGAGCGCATCGACGCCGTGTTCTTCTGTCCGCACACGGCGGAAGACCAGTGCGAATGCCGCAAGCCGCGTCCGGGTCTGTTGCAGCAGATCATCGACCGCTTCGAGATCGATCCGGA
>JAQFVJ010000236.1 GCA_029439525.1 Caballeronia sp. BR6202001591004 | reverse complement strand
TCGCCGATCCGCTCGATTTCGAAGAGCGGCAGATTCGCAATCGCCTTCGCCTGATCAAGCGCCGCCCATTCGCGCGGCGAGCGGATCAACGCGGCCCACAAGCCGGCATCGGCGAGCGTCTGATCGAGCGTCGCGCCGTCCCAGCCGCGTATCGCTTCGGCGATGGCGCGCGCGCCATCGCAGCCGAGCACCTTCAGTAGGCCTTGTAGATGATGCGCAAAGTTTGTGTGCAACTGGATCCAGCGGCCATCGTGCGTCGCCTAGAAGCCGGTGACGGGATGGCGCAACCCGGGTAGCAAACCATTGTCGACGCGCAAATAGCGCTCGCTGCGAAACGCGGCAAGAGCGCGCCGCACGCTCACATTGACCCGCTGCATGCGACCCGTGCGCAGCCTGAAGCATTCGGCGGCGGCGAGACCCGTCGCGGCAATCGATGCGCTCGCGAGCGTCCCGACACGCAACACGGAAGGCAGTGACGGATCGTTGCCGTCGATAGAGAGGTGATCGAGCAAGGCCGGATCGCATCCGGTAACGGACCATAGATGATCGAGAAGCAAGTTGGGCGTCTTGTATAAGCAGGTTTCCTGAAGAAGAGCAGCGTAACGTATAGTCTAAATTTGCCTCTTTCCTCGATCAATCTTGATTTATATAAAATACATTGATTTTTTTTGGGCTTTCGCGCCCTGCCATGACGACTGCGAATTCTCCGCTGCACGCGCTATCTGTCTGCCGATGAAGCGGGCGCGATGCTCGGCATCAGCGTGACAACACTCTATGCGTACGTCAGCCGTGGCATGTTGCGCTCCGCGCCCGATGCGAACAACAAGCGGCGTCTCTACGACGCGGACGAGGTGCGGCGGCTCGCGCGCCGCAAAGCAGGCGGCAAGCGCGGGAAAGTGTTGGACTGGGGCGTGCGCAATCGCGCGCAGATCAATGTGTTGCGCGCGGCGCTCGTCGCTTGCGCCGATCACGAACTGAACGCGTCGATGTTCACGGTGCGCTTTATCACGTCGATGGGCACGCATCTGTTCAGCGCCGTCGCGGGCGGTCTCGCCGCGTTGTCGGGACCGAGGCACGGCGGGGAACCGGCGGGCGACGAATTCCTGTCGCCGTCATTGATGGAAGCTGTACTGTGATGCGTCATGTTCTGCCGGAAGACGCATTCGCCGACTGGTTCGCGCGTTTCCTGCCGCGTCTCGCGGATCCCGAACCCGCGACGTTGTTCGTGCCCGCGACGATTACGGATCGCAGCGACGGCAAGCTCGCGCATCTCGACGGGTTGAACCTGAAGCCGCGCGTGGTGTCAGCGCACGCTCGCACGCGCTCTGCCGGCCGATGATGCGCGCGTCGGAGTGCTTCAAGCCAGTGCGCACGAGCATCTCTCGTCCTGCATCGCGCATGTGGCAGGGGATTACATGGGCGAGCACTGGCTCGCGCGACCTTTGCAATGCTGGCGTTGGAAGTGTGATGCGCGCTGATAGCTCAAACGCGCGGCTGAAACGCGATCACGCTCATGCCGATGAGCGCGATCGCCGCGCCGGTCAGATCCCACGCCGTCGAACGGATGCGATCCCACGGCCCATAGCCACACGATCGCCACGCCGACATACACGCCATACGCTGCATAGATGCGTCCGGCGGCGGTGTCGTGCAGCGTCCAGAAGCCCCCGAACAGCGCGAGCGACAGCGCGCCCGGCACCAGCAGCCACGGCGACGCGCCCTCCTTCAGCCATCGATACGGAAAATAGCAGCCCGCGATTTCGGCGACTGCTGTGACGACGTAAAGCAGAAATGTTTTCATGAGCGTGTCGACTAAGGACATCCGACGCCCATTATCCGCGTGCTTGCACCGATCTTCCTTGCTTAGGACAAGTCGCCTGCATCGATGCGCGCCAGAGCCGGACACAGACTTGAACGCCCCACAACACGCTTCCAACGACAAACAAAACGATAATGACGACTCGCCTCAACACGCCGCCCTGCCCCTGCACTGGCATCGGCACAGGCTGACGCTTGCGTTTCCGATCGTTCTCACCAATCTCACGCAGCCGATTCTCGGCACGGTCGATACCGCCGTCGCCGGCCATCTCGACGGTCCGCAATATCTCGGCGGCGTCGCGCTCGGCGGACTCGTGTTCAACTTCGTATTCTGGGGCTTCGGCTTTCTGCGCATGGGCACGACCGGTCTGGTCGCACAGGCCTACGGCGCACGTGACCCCGCCGCATTGCGCGCGAGCCTGCTGCGCGCGCGTTGATGCTCACGCTCGCCATCGGCGCGGCTGTGCTCGCGTTGCAGGTGCCGATCATCGTCTATGCGCTGTCAGCGCTCGGCGGCAGCGCGGGGGTGCGCGAGACCGCCAGCGCATATTGTCACGCGCGCATCTGGGCCGCGCCGTTCGCGCTCGGCAATTACGTCGTGCTCGGTTATCTGCTGGGATGTCAGCGCGTGAGGTTCGCGCTCGTCACGCAGGTGTTCATCACGCGGTGAATATCGTCGCCGTGCTGATGTTCGTGTATCGTTTCAACTGGGGTATTTCGGGCATCGGCGCGGCGACGGTTTCCGCAGATTTCTGCAGCTTCGCGCTCGGCGCGGCGATCCTCTGGCGCCTGCGTCCGCGCGGTCTTCCGCCGCTCGACACGCACGCGCTGTTCGATGCGCACGCTCTGCCTGCTCGGATCGTTCGCGTGGGTTCGCGCACATGGGCGCGCGTCAGGGCGATGCGATTCTCGCCGCCAACGCGCCTGCTGCTCAACTCTTCCAGACCTTCATGGCGTTCGGGCTCGACGGTTTCGCGCACGCCGCCGAAGCGCTGGGCGGCGCGGCGACCGCGCACGTGATCGACATGCGTTCCGTCAGGCCGTGAAGGTGACGATGTTCTGGTCGCTGATCGGCGCGGCAGGCTTTTCGATCGTGTACTGGTTTGGCGGCGGCTGGATCATCGGCATGCTGACGGATCAGACCATGGTGCGCACAGCCGCGATGCAGTATTTGCCGTGGGCAGCGATCTCGCCGCTCGCGTCGGTTGCGGGGTTTCAGCTCGACGGCGTGTTCATCGGGCGACGCGCACGCACGAGTTGATGAAAGCGATGATCATCTGCCTAGGCGTGTTCGCCCTCGCGGCGTGGGCGCTAGCGGGGCCGTTCGGCAATCACGGGTTGTGGCTTGCGCTCACGGTGTTCATGCTCGCGCGCGGGGTGTCGTTGATCGTGCAGTTGCCGGCAGTTGAACGGGCGTTATGCGCAGGCGACCACGCTTAGGTCGCGTTTGCATCAGTTCGCCTGCGGCTTGAGCACGGCCATGCCTTCGAGCAGCGCCTTATGAAACGCCGCCGGATCCTGCATCTGCGGCGCGTGCCCGAGATCGGGAAATTCCACCAGTTGCGGGTCCGCGATGCGCTCCTTCGCCAGTTTCGCCAGCTCCGGATAACGTCCGAGCGTCGGTTGCACATCAGGAGGCGCTAAATCCTTGCCGATGGCCGTCGTATCTTTATCGTCGATCAGCAGTAGCGTCGGCGTATGTAATTGATCGAACTCGTAGACGACCGGCTGCGTAGGAGCCTATGGTATGGGGTTTTGGCCGACATCTCAGACTCGTTCATCCCATCGGGGCTTGGCCGAAGTCAAGCTCCACGCGAAACAGCAAACTTTATAAGGCTTCCCCAAAAAAGCGCGTGCCCACCCGGAACGGACAACCGTTCGCTGTCTTACGGTTGTCCGCAGACGACCGGCAAATGGACGTTCAACTGGTCGAAAGCGCTCAGTTTTCGTAACGAGCAGCTATCGTGTAAATCGACAGGCCAC
>JAQFVJ010000235.1 GCA_029439525.1 Caballeronia sp. BR6202001591004 | reverse complement strand
CCTTTTTGCTTTCTGGATCCCCGCGCCTCGACGATCAGCGCGTGCAGACGTGCGCCAGATGCTCCATCTCGTTGCACTCGACAGGCTTGGTGGACGCGAGCGCGTGTTCGATGCACATCGATATCACAAGCGCGGCTGCAGCGGTGTAAAAGAGGCGGATCATCGCGGATCGTCGGACAAAGTAAGAGAATCTGTAAGTCTATGATGTCCGCCCACACCAACTGTCAAAATTAGTGCAGGAAATCTGCTCTCATTACCTTGTATTGCCGACAGTGGCCGCGATACTCGTGCGACTCATCGACTGTGCCCCCGGTCGGGGGAAACGTCCCGGACTTTCAAAGGCTCAGGCACCATGCGCTGCGTGCGGGGAACGACGACCCGACCGGCCGTGATCTGGCCGATCCGCAAGGCGAGCGCATCGGCGAGATGGCGGTATCGACGTAGTAAATCATGCTTCCGGCATCCGTTGTGACTTGAACAGCACGCAAGTCTACAGATGCCTGCTTTTGGCAACCATCAAATTAGTTTGAAACCGAAGCCCGGGACGACGCCTCGTCCCGGGCCGTGCACATCGCGCGGTTACCGCATTGCGTGGAGCATCGTTTCACCGAGCGCCGCGGGTGAGTCGGCCACGAAGATGCCGGCCGATTTCATCGCGTCGATCTTTGCGCTCGCGGTGCCCGAGCCGCCCGAGATGATCGCGCCGGCGTGCCCCATGCGGCGCTCTGGCGGCGCGGTTGTGCCGGCGAAGAAGCCGACCACCGGCTTCTTCGTCTTCGCATCCTTCAGGAACTGCGCGGCGTTTTCCTCCATTTCACCGATCATGATGATGCCCTCGGTCGGGTCGTCCTCCAGAAAGAGCGCGAGGCAGTCGATGAAATTGGTGCCATTCACCGGATCGCCGCCGATGCCGATGCACATCGTCTATCCGAGCCCGGCGGTGGTCTGCGCGACGGTTTCGTAAATCAGCGTGCCCGACCGCGACACCACGCCGCTGCGTCCCGGCTGATGGATATGTCCCGGCATGATCCCGATCTTGCATTGTCCCGGCGTGACCGGACAGTTCGGATGGCGGTAGAGCGCGTTGTCGTCGAAATTGAACTTGGCTTTGAGCGCCATCACGTCGCCGGAACCGGTCACGACCAGCGGATTGACTTCGACCACCGACGCATCCAGTTCGACGAACGCCTGATACAGCGTCGCGATGCATTCGATGCCGCGCCGACCTGCTTGCTTGCCGGTCAGTCCGAGTCCGAACGCGACCTGCCGCGTGTGAAAGGGCTGCAGACCGGTCGCCGGATCGATCGCGACCTTGGAGTCTTTTCAGGCGTGCGATGCGCGACTTCCTCGATCTCCATGCCGCCTTCGGTCGACGCCATGATCGTGATGCGCGATGGCGATGTCGCGCAACCCACGAGCATGCCGAAATATAGAGCTCGCGCGCGATATCGCAGCCTGATATATAATATAGCCGCTTCGCGGCTTGCCGAACCGGTCTGCTTGGTCACCAGCACCTTCGACAGCATTTGCTGCGCGTTCGCGCACACGTCGTCGACCGATTTCACGACGCGCACGCCGCTTTTGCCGTTCGGGTCATCGGCGAATCGGCCGGCGCCGCGCCCGCCCGCATGAATCTGCGATTTGACGACCCAGACCGGGGCCGCCCAGCGCGTTCGCCGCATCGGCGGCCTCCGTCGCGCTGAAGGCGACACGGCCTTCCGGCACGGCGACGCCGTACTTTCGTAGCAGCGCCTTCGCCGGATATTCGTGGATGTTCATTGCGGCCCTGAATCCTCTGATGGGAATGCGCAAAAGTAGCCGACTTCTCTAGAAATACGATATATCAAATATCAAGGTAAAATGCTTTTGCAGACGCATCTTTCGAGAAGTCGGAATTGCTGTCATGCAACACGAGTGCCGCGGAAAATCCAATGAATCTCAGCAACTCTGGTGATCTTGCATCGCATCACAGGGTTTATGCCCACACGTGATTCGTTAACTAATACTGTATTTTAAATATTATATATTATAGGAAGCGAACAGCAGCGCAACGTGCCAGGATCGCATATTACCCCATCGAGCAGGAGACAACAGTCGTCAGCAGCCGTCCCGAAACCCCGCCCCCCGCCGCCACCACCGATGACACGCTGAAGCAGAAAATGCGCGGCGCGGGTGCCGTTTCGGGCGGGCATCTGGTCGCTCGCGCTCTGAAGAACGAAGGCGTCGACACGATCTTCACGCTGTGCGGCGGCCATATCATCGATATCTACGACGGCTGCGTGGACGAAGGCATCCGCATCATCGACGTGCATCACGAACAGGTCGCGGTGCACGCGGCGACGGCTATGCGCGTCAGACCGGCAAGCTCGGTTGCGTCGCCACGGCGTTTCGCTCGGAAAGTCCGATCATCCATATCGGCGGGCAGGGCGTGCTGACGCAGCACAAGATGGGCTCGCTTCAGGACCTGCCGCACGTCGACATGATGTCGCCGATCACCAAGTTCGCCGCGACCGTGCCGAGCACTGGGCGCGTCGCCGACATGGTGTGGATGGCCGCGCGCGAAGCGTTCAACGGCGCGCCCGGTCCGGCGTATCTGGAGATTCCGCGCGATGTGCTCGACCGTGAAATTGATCTGTCGAAAGCCGTGATTCCGCAGCCTGGCCGCTATCGCGCGTCGACGAAATCGGTCGGCGATCCGCGGGCGATCGAACAGCTCGCCGATCTGCTCGTGAACTCCGAGCGCCCAGCGATTCTGTACGGCCAGCAAGTGTGGACCGCGCGCGGCCACGAAGAAGAGCCATCGCGCTGCTGCGCGGCCTCGACATTCCTGGTTACTTCAACGGCACGAGCCGTGGCCTGTTGCCGCCGGGCGATCCGCATCACTTCGATCGCACGCGTTCGCAGGCTTTCGCCAAGGCCGATCTGATCGTGATCGTCGGTACGCCATTCGACTTCCGCATGGGTTACGGCAAGCGCATCAGCAAAGATCTGAAGTTCGTGCAGATCGACATGGATTACTGCACGGTCGGCAAGAACCGCGATATCGATCTCGGCTTGGTCGGCGATCCGGGCGCGATTCTCGGCGCCGCGCTGCAGGCCGCGAGCGGTCGTCTGAAAAACGACAAGCGTCAGGCGCGCCAGGCGTGGATGCGCGAACTCGCGGCAGCGGAAGAAACCGTGACCGCCAAGCTGGTGCCTCTGTTTACGTCCGATGCGTTGCCGATCCATCCGTATCGCGTCGCGCATGAAATCAATCAGTTCCTCTCCAACGACACGATCTATATCGGCGACGGCGGCGACGTCGTGACGATTTCCGCGCAGGCCGACGAGATCATGGGTCGCAAGGCTATACAAGAGCGTGAAGGACGTGCCCGGCGTGATCGACGTGGCCGTTGTTCGCGATTCCGGCGAAGTTCGTCGCTCGGGGCTGACGGAAGTAGGCGAGAGAAAGATTCTGGGCGCGGTGCTGATTCCGTCGGGCTTCGCGGAGACGGGCAATCACGAAGGGCAGGAAGAGATCGTCAAGATCGCGCGTCAGTACGACATCCGCATGATGGGCCCGAACATCTACGGCTTCTACTACACGCCGAAGAATCTGTGCGCGACGTTCTGCATACCATACGATGTGAAAGGAAAGGCGGCGCTGTCGTCGCAATCGGGCGGCATCGGCATGGCGATCATCGGCTTCTCGCACCCTGCGATCCAAGCAAGGTCGTGGCGCTGTGGAATATTACGCGCTATCGCAGAAACTCGACAAGGCGCCGCCCACGCATCCGCTGTTTCTCATCAAGCCGCCGATGTCGGTGATCGGTCCCGCCGAAGCGATGCGCCGGCCAGCTATCACGGCAAGATCCCGTACGAGGGTGAACTAGGCATCGTGATCGGTAAGACCATTAGCGCGCGACGGTCGAGGAGGCCGAGGCCGCGATCTTCGGCTACACCTGTGTGAACGACGTCACCGAGATCGAACTGGTGCAGGAAGATCCCAACTTCGCGCAATGGTGCCGCTCGAAGGGCTTCGACACTTTCACGTGTCTTGGGCCGGGCATCGGGCGCGGACGCGTTCGACTGGCGCAGCGCGAATGTCGTCACCATGCTCGACGGCGTGGAGTGGCAAAACTATCCGCTCGACGACATGATTTTTTCGCCTGCGGAACAGTTGAGCCTGCTATCGCAGGACATGACGCTCGTACCCGGCGATGTGATCGCCTGTGGGACGTCGATCGGCGTCGGCTCGATCAAGGACGGCGCGCGTGTCGATGTGTCGATCGCGGGCATCGGCACGTTGTCGAACGTGCTCGAGGCCTAGGGCGCGGCGTATGTACGGCATGCTGGCAGGCGTGTTGTGTATTGCTCGCGGTGATGTCCGCGCGGACGACGGATGTGCGCTCGCGGATGCATCGGCGCGTGGCGTGGAAGATCGGCGCGGCGGGCGCGGGCGTCGTGCTGGCGGCCGGTCTCGGCGATGCCGCGATGCTCGCGCTGATCGCATTTGCTGCATGGATGCCGAGGCGACTCGCATCCCCGAATACGACGCTGTTTCTGAAGATAGCTTTCGGCGTGTGGATGCTGCCGCTCGCGACGCCCCCAGCGTTGCTGGCGGGCGGCGCGCTGGCGATGATCGTCGTTTGGTCCGGCGCAAACGGCCTGCAATGCCTGAGCGCGACATACGGCGACGCTGTGTCCGCCCCGTGGCATTTCGCCTGCGCGGGTGCGTGTGCGGCGCTGGCTTATGCCGCCGGCGCGCTCGGTGTGATCGTGGTATTCGCGATGGCCGTTCTGATCGGCGCGCACTTGTGCCAGGCGCTCGCGGGCGACGCGGGCGCCTGGCTCGCGCATCGGTTGAGCGGAGCGGCGGCGTGCGCGTTGACCGTAATCGCGGCGGACAACGTTCCGCTCGCCGTCAACGGCGTGGCACTCGCGATAAGCTGTGCCGCGTCGTGTGCGCCGCGACCTGCGGCAAAGCACGAAGCGC
>JAQFVJ010000234.1 GCA_029439525.1 Caballeronia sp. BR6202001591004 | reverse complement strand
GGGGGGGAGCGTTTTGCAATTCTGAATGCAGATGGAAGCGCCGAACGTCGTGTTCGCGCGTCATCGCTTCGTGAAGATTACGCTCAGATTGTTCGCCGACATCTCGACGGTCTCGGTCAGCTCGAATTCGACTTCGTCGGCGAGCGCTTGCACGGCTTGGAGGTCGCGCACGCTCCAGCGCGGATCGCACTCGCGCAACTGCGCATCGAAGGCTTCGTTGCTGGGCGCGGTATGCGCGCCGTTGCGTCGATACGGTCTGGACAGGTACAGTACGTGCTCTGCAGCCAGCCGTTCGCCCGCGCCGCACATGAACGCCACGGCTGCCTCCCACGACGCGATGTGGATCATGTTGATGTTGATGCACACGATCGCCGCGACTTCGCCTACGCCCCAGTCGTCACTCTGCACGTCGAGCGCGAGTGGCACGTTCAGGTTGGCGAGCTTTGCATGCGCGCGCCACGCAGCGATGGAATCGTGCGAATCGGCGTCCGGATCGCTCGGCTGTCACACGATGCCCGGCATCGCGGATGCATAATGCACGGCGTGCTGTCCGGTGCCGCTTGCGATCTCCAGCACGACGCCGCTTGGCGACAGAACGCGCGCGAGGACCGATAAAAAAATTGCATCGCGATTGCGTTCAGCGGCGGACGCGCGTCGGCATCCGCGGAAGGCGTGACGTTCGGATCGGGCAGCGTGGAAGTCATCGGCGTGAGCGAAGGCTGGATGTCGGAAAATGCCTCGAGACTAAAGCGGCGCCGGACAACGCGTCAAGCGCACAGCGCGACCGGCGGGCGCATAGCTCGATTCGTGCCATGCGCCCGGGCGCATGCGCGTTGCGCCATCAAACCTGTGTATGCTGCCAGATGATTCATGCACGCCTCGCGTGTTTTTCGCGGTTCTCCGCGCGTGTTTTGGCATTTTGCAGGCACTTGCGCGACATGCAGAGTGCAATCCTGGCCGTCAGCGACGCACACGCAACACCGATCACCCGCCCGCCTTTCGCGATGCGATCGATATGGAGCAAAACATGCAAGACGATCAGAAGAAGGCATCCGAATGCACCGCTGCAAAGCGGCCCCGACGACGACATGATCGCGTTCGCAGCCGAAGTATTCGATGTCGCGCGCCGCGGCGATGCGCCGATGCGCCGATGCTCGCCGCGCTCTTGGACAAGAGCCTGCCGCCCAATCTGCGCAACGACAACGGCCAGACGCCGATTACGGGTGCGGCGTTCAAAGGCTTCCGCGACGTCTCGAAACGCTGCTCGATCACGGAGCGGATGTGGAAGGCGCATCGCCCGATGGCCGCACGGCACTGATGATCGCGGCGATGTTCAATCACGTCGAGATGGTCGACTATCTGATCTCGCGCGGCGCGAATCCCGATGCGCACGATGCAAACGGCTTTTCCGCACGCGACGCCGCCGAGAAAATGGGCGCGCCGAACACGGCCGCGCGGCTCGCGCAGGCATCAAACGCAGGACATCGCGATTCAGACGCGTGAACGCACGCACATCATTCGAAGTCGAGTTCGAAGTTCTTCCGCATTCAATCCGTCCCGTGCGGCGCGGTGTCCGCGAGACGATCTGACCCAGGCAGGTGGCCCGGAACCATGGAGCTTTTGTGATGACAGGCGGTTTTCCGCATCGAGGCAAATCCGCGTTACAGCGAGCGCGCTACGCGCACCAGATGTTCGCGCGCCTGATCATGCTCGGCATCGCGATGACGGCGCGCCTGCGCCTCTTGCGGCTCACGACGACGAGCCTGCTGCTTTTCGCGGCCGTCGCGCTGTCGGCGTGCGGGCTGCTGCCGACGCAGACGCCCGCGCCCATCGTCGAGCATTCGTACATTCCCGCGCCGAGCGAAACGGAAACCGAAGCCACCGAGCCGGAAGAACCCGCCGCCGCACCTGCCGTCCCCGAACCCGCTTCGACGCCAAAGCCCGCGCCGAAGCCCAAGCGCAAGATCGTCCGTCCGAAGCCGCCCGAACTGCTGCTGGAGCCGCACGAGCCGCCGCCTCCGCGGCAGATCATCTCGACGCGCATCATGCAGCACGAACAGCTCCACGGCTTGCTCGATGCCGAAGTGCAGCGCCCCGACGGCAAGGTCGTCGGCCGCGCGGTGGACATGTACGTCGATACGTCCGCGAAACCGAAGCTCATGATGGTGAACCTTGCCGGCTTCCTGGGCGTCGGCGACCGCAAGGTGAATTTCCCGTGGACGGTCTTCAAATTCACGCCGAATTCGAAGACCGCGCCGGTCACGTTCGTGCCGCCTCCGCCGCCCGCCAAGGACAAGCCTGCCGATCCGGTGCCCAAGCCGCAGCCCGTCAACAAGGCGCTCGCGAATCTGCTGCAGCTGGTCGACTCGACGGTCGCGCAAAAGAGCGGCGCGCGCATCGGCCGCGTGGTCGATGTATTGGTGGATGGGCAGGCCGAGCCGCAGGCGCTGGTGCTGGATCTGTCGACGTCGCTCGCCGAGGACAAGCGGCATATCGCGGTGAACTGGGGCGATCTGCATGTGCTGTCGCGCAATAAGCAGCAGTCGCTGCAGATAGATTTCAACGACGCGCAACTGAAGGCCGCGCCGACCTATGCGGCGGACCAGCCGATCAAGATCGTGTCGCCGGTGGTGCCGGCGCCCGCTTCCGGAGCGTCCGCTACCGCGACAGCTTCGGCTCCGGCGGCATCGGAATCGTCAGGATCTTCGGGGACTGCCACGGCGGCCGCAGGGTCCGCGCCGAAAGGCACCGCGCCAGCGCCCGCGGCGAACGCGAATGTGAATGCAAACGCCAACGCGAAAGGCACGACGGCATCTGGCGCCGTATCGCCTCAATCGCAGGCCCAGCCGCAGGCATCGGCTTCAGGCGTGCGGCTGGGCAAGTAGCAGACAACGGATAACGACATCGACTAACGAATCACAATATGGTAATTATACGAAGTCTACGCGCGCTCGACTGGCTGAACTTCTTCGTCGCCAACGTGCAGACGGGCTTCGGCCCATTTATCGCGTCGTACCTTGCGGCCAACAAGTGGACGCAGGGTGAGATCGGCCTGATGCTCTCCGTCGGCACGATCAGCGCGATGGCGAGCCAGCTGCCGGCAGGCGCGCTCGTCGATGCGATGCGAAACAAGAAGTTCGCCGCGCTCTCCGCGATCGTCGCGATCATCGCAAGCGCGTTGCTGCTCGCCGCGAGTCCGACGTTCGTCCCCGTGTTCGCCGCCGAAGTGCTGCACGGCTTCGCGAGCTGCATGCTGGTGCCGGCGATGGCGGCGATCTCGCTCGCGCTCGTCTCGCGCGCCGATCTCGGCGACCGGCTCGGCCGCAATGCGCGCTGGGCGTCGATCGGCAGTGCGCTGACGGCCGCGCTGATGGGAGCGTTCGGCGAGTATCTGTCGCTGCGCTCGGTGTTTTTTTTGACGGCGGCGCTGGCGTTGCCGGCGATCGTCACGCTACGCATGATCCACTACGAGCCGCTGCCCGCCCCGCCCGGCAAGCTGAAGATTACACCCGAAGGTGAGGAGCGCGAATCGCTGCTCGAACTGCTGAAGGACAAGCGGCTGCTGATCTTCGCGGCATGCGTCGTGCTGTTCCACCTGTCGAACGCGGCGATGCTTAATCTCGCCGCCGGCGAAGTGACCGCGCACATGGGCGACAACGTGCAGCTCGTGATCGCGGCGTGCATCATCGTGCCGCAGTTTCTGGTGGCGGCGCTGTCGCCGTGGGTCGGACGCCAGGCGCAGCGATGGGGACGCCGGCCGGTGCTGATTCTGGGCTTCTGCGCGCTGCCGGTCCGCGCGATTCTGTTCGCGGGCGTCAGCTCGCCCTATCTGCTGGTGCCGGTGCAGATGCTCGACGGTATCAGCGCGGCGGTGTTCGGCGTGATGCTGCCGCTCATTGCGGCGGACGTCGCGGGCAGAGGCAGACGCGGGCACTACAACCTGACCATCGGCTTTTTCGGTCTCGCGGCGGGCGTCGGCGCGACGCTATCGACGGCGGCGGGTTTTGCTGCCGACCGTTTCGGCACGTCCATGAGCTTTTTCGGACTCGCGGGCGCGGGCTTGCTGGCGGTGCTGCTGGTCTGGCTCGCAATGCCGGAAACGCGCGGCGCATTCGTGGACAAGCACGCTGACAAACTAGCTATCGAGGCGTAACCGGCGATCAATCGTTTGCATCTTGCATGATGCATGCAAGATGCAAAACGCAAACTGACGCGATGATTACGCATCGCGTTTCATCGGCTTTAGACTGCCGAGCAAGGTCGGAATCAGTTTGCTGACGGTCGGGTGAATGTGCATCGCGCGCTTAAGCGTCGTGTACGGCGCGTCGGCGTTCATTCATGATGTCGACGAAGCAGTGAATCGCCTCGTCGCCTTCGATGCCGTAGATCGCCGCGCCGAGGATGCGTTCGGTGCGCGCATCGACCACATCGCCTTCATGAAGCCGTCGGTTTCGCCGCGTTCGCGTGCGCGACTCACGCGCGACATCTCGGCATGGTCGCGATGAGCGCGTCGCGGCCGTCCTTGCGCACTTCCTCCTCGCTCATGCCGACGCGCGCGAACGGCGGATCGACGAACACCGCGTACGTCATGATGCGATCGTCGAAGCTGCGCGATTCGCCATCGAACAGATTTGCCGCGATCACTTCGTAGTCGTTCCACAACGTGTGCGTGAACGTCCCGCGACCGTTCACATCGCCCAGATTCCTTCGATCTTCGTGCGCAATCGACCGTCCCGTCGATCATGCCGTGTTTATTCACCGCAATGCCCGCACGCTCACAAGACCGAGATCGTCGGTAGTCGGTATTCGGCGTGCGCCCGGTCGCGAACAGCAGATGCGATGCGTCGATCGTTGCATCGCCGGTGACAATGCGCACGCTCTCGCCGTTCGGCTCGACGCGCTGAATCTGCGTGCCGAAACGAAACTCGATGCCCTCGCGTGCCAGCACATCCTGCATCGCGCGCGAGATGTCGGCGTCTTCGCGCGACAGAATGCGATCGCCACGCACGAGCAGTGTCACGCGGCGGCCGAAGTGCCGGAACATTTGCCGAATTCGAGCGCGATATAGCTTCCCCCGACGATCACGAGATGGGGCACCTGCGTCAGTTGGAGGATGGTCGAGTTGGTGAGATACGGCATGCGGTCGAAGGACTCGACCGCATGCCGGTGTTGATGAAAATCTGCTCGACGTCGATGTCCTGCGTCGCGCCTGCGCTGTCTTCGACACTCAACGCATGCGGTCCCGTAAAACGAGCATGCCCCTTGAACACCATGAGATTCTTCGTGCCGCGCAGCCATTTTTCCACGCCATCGCGCGAGCCTTCGATCACCTCGTCCTTGCGCGCCTTCACACACGCCATGTCCACTTCGATATCGCCGTCGATCACCACGCCGTACTTCGCCGCCGTGCGCGCGACATGCGCGGCGCGCTCGCGACATAAGTTTTGGTAGGCGTGCAGCCGACGTTCACGCAAGTACCGCCGAACCAGATGCCGCTCGATCACCGCCGTACGCTTGCCGCTCTGCGCGAGCTGGACGGCGAGCGGCAAGCCGCCCTGCCCTGTCCCGTGTCGATGACGGCTGCATCGAAATGCTGTGACATGCCGGACCTCCATGTGGATTCGTTTTCCTCGCGGAAAGACGATCGGGCCGTCTTACGCGCAAGCCTTTTTACGGGCAGCGGCGGTGTACGGGCATAACCCATGCTTAACGGAACGAAGGAACTGAAACGACCATTTGCATCCATTCGCTCAAAAGGCACTCATGACCGAGACGTTGTGGTTCCTCGTCGTCGGGGTGCTCATTTTCATGGGCCTCGCCAGCTCAACGTTCAAACGCCTGCTGATCAGCACGGCGATGTGCTATCTCGCTATCGGCTTCGCGCTCGGCCCGGGCGCGGCCGGTTTTTGCTGCATATCGACCTCGCCCCCGCTGCGACCGTTCTGCGCCGC
>JAQFVJ010000233.1 GCA_029439525.1 Caballeronia sp. BR6202001591004 | reverse complement strand
CCCGGACGGCGAGCTGCCGCATATCAGCCTCGCGTTGCAGAGCATGCAGGAAGGCGGGCTCGAAGCGATCGATGTCGAAAGCCTGCGCCGCCACTACGCGCATACGCTCGATGTCTGGGCGAACCGCTTCGAAGAGAACGCCGAGGCCGCGAAGAAACTCGTCGACGACGAACACTTCCGCATCTGGCGCGTGTATCTGGCGGGCTGCGCGTACGCGTTCGAGAACGACGATGTGTCGATCTATCAGGTGATCTGCCGCAGGGCGGGCCGCACCGCGAAAACCCTGCCGTGGTCGCGTCAGTATATCTACGACAAGGCGTTGTGAAGCGGGTTTCGAGGTAGGGATGCGGCGGAAGGCAGACGCGGTTCCGGATGACGGCGGCTCGGGGGCCATCGCGGACGACGAGCAGTTCGATCTGTTCGGCGTGCCTGCTGTTTCCGAACCCGCCGCGCCGCCCTCGAAGCCCGTCAGGCAGGCGAAGCTGCGCGGTGTCCTCCCCGCGCCGCTCGAACCCGAACTCGATGCGCTCGCCAGGCATCTGCCCGATGCGATCCACCTCAGCACATCGACGTGGTCGTTTCCTGGCTGGCGCGGCATCGTCTACGGCGACGAGTATTCGAACACCAGGCTGTCGCGCGACGGACTGAGCGTGTACGGCGCGCATCCGCTGTTGCGCAGCGTGTCGATCGCTCGCTCATTTTACTCGCCGCTTTCGCTGGCGGAATACGCGCGTTACGCGTCACAGGTGCCGGAACCTTTTCGCTTCATCGTGAAGGCGTCCGCGTCCGTCACCGATGCCTTCGTGTGCGGCGAGCGTGGCACGCCCGATGCCGAGAATCCCGCGTTTCTGAACGCGCAGATCACTATCGACGAGTTCGTAACGCCGTGCATCGGCGGACTCGGTACGAAGGCAGGCGCGCTCGTGTTCCAATTCTCGCCGCTGCAGGATGCGATGGTCGTCGAGCTGTCGCACTTCATCGACAAACTCTCGGCATTCCTGAACGCGCTGCCGCCGCTCGAAGGCGAGACCTGCTACGCCGTCGAAATCCGCGATGCGACGAATGCTCACGCCGCGCTTCATCCGCGCGCTGCACGAGGCGAAGGTGCGTTATTGCATCGTCGTGCATGCGCGCATGCACGACGTGCGGCGTCAGGCAAAGGCGCTCGCGATGCTGGATGAAGTGGGACCGCTCGTCGTGCGCTGGAGTCTGCACAGCCGTTTTCGCTACGAACAGGCGAAGGCGAAGTACGAGCAGTTCGACCGGATCGTCGACGAAGACCTAGACACGCGCCGCGTGCTCGCCGAACTGGCCGCGAGTTATGCAATCGCGAGCCAGCTGGTGGTGATCGCGGCGAACAACAAAGCAGAAGGCTCCGCGTCGCTGACGTGCTTCGAACTCGCGCGCGGCACGCGGAGGAATGCGAGCGCGCGAGACGGCTAACGGCCTGTCATGCCTTCAGCCGATGCGCGAACTTCTTGCGGAATTCCGCGACCTTCGGACCGACGACCGCCGCGCAATATTCCTGATTCGGATGCTGCGCGAAGTAGTTCTGGTGATAAGCCTCGGCGGGATAGTAATCGTCGTCGAGCGGCACGACTTGCGTGACGATCTTGCCGCCGTAGACATCTTCGCGCTGCAATTCGTCGATGACTTCGAGCGCGATCTTGCGTTGCTCGTCCGAGTGCGTGAACACGGCCGATCGGTACTGCGTACCCACGTCGTTGCCCTGACGGTTCAGTTGGGTCGGATCGTGCGTGGCGAAGAAGATTTTCAGAATCTCGCGGTAGCCGATAACCGACGGATCGAACACGACCTGTACGACTTCCGCGTGGCCGGTGTCGCCTTCGCAGATCTGCTCGTACGACGGATTCACCACCTTGCCGCCCGCATAGCCCGATTCCACCGATTCCACGCCCTGAACCGCCAGAAACACAGCTTCGATGCACCAGAAACATCCGCCGCCGAGCGTCGCGGTTTCGGTTCTCTTCTGCTCGTTCATGCCTGCTCCTCGTAAAGTGCGCGCGGCGCTGCCGCGGATTATGCATATGGATGCATCCGCGCAACTATTCAATCGTTGCAATCGTTGAACCGGACGGGATCCCTCGAGCTTAGCGGGTTCTCAATCTACAAAGGTGCGCCGAGGCGCAGAACGCGACGCAATGACCGTCGAACGGCGGGTCTTTGGCGGCTATCGACAGCCGATTCCGCTAGAGAATCGACAAACCTTGCACCAAGCCGGTTTGTCTTAAAATCCCCGCTGGGCACACTTGCGTCCGCTTATGAACTCGACCTCGGAAGACCGCGGCGCGACTTGCTCCCGGACCCGGAAAGCGACACTCCGCTCTATCTTCAGCTCGCCCGCAAGCTCGCCAACGCCATTCACGACAATCGCTGGAATCCCGGCGAAGCGCTGCCGTTCGAGCGCGTGTTTTCGGATGCGCTCGGCGTCTCGCGCATCACGTCGAGAAAGGCAATCGCGCTGCTCGTCGAGCAAGGTCTGATCCGGCGCGAACAGGGCGCCGGCAGCTTCATCACGCCGCGCTATGAAGATCCGCTCTCGCGTCTGTCGAGTTTCAGCGAGGTGCTCCGCCGGAGCGGCTTCACGCCTAGTTCGAAGTGGCTTTCGCGCACCATCGAGCCGGCCAATCGCGACGAAGTCATCCAGCTGGGCCTCTCGCCCGCCGCCATCGTCACGCGCCTGAAGCGTCTGCGCTTCGCCGACGACATCGTGATGGCCGTCGAAAATTCGACCTTTCCCGCGTCCTGCATCCCCGATCCGCAATCCATCGGCGATTCGCTCTACAGCTATCTCGATACGCGCGGGCTGTCCATCGTGCGTGCGCTCCAGCATTTCCGTGCAGTGAATGCGAGCGAGGAAATCGCGCAGCAGATGGGTATCGCGCCGCACGACGTGCTGCTGCTCATCACGCGCGGCGGCTATACGGCCGACCAGCGGGCGATCGAACTCACCGATACCTATTGCCGCAACGACTACTACGACTTCGTCGCGGAACTCCGGAAATAGCGTCATGACGACCGACACCGCAGCACGCACTCGGATCGATCCCTAAGCATCATGCTGTAGATCGTCGCCACCGGCTTCTTCATGCAGACGCTGGACTCGACGATCGTCAACACCGCCCTGCCCGCGATGGCCCCCGCAGCCTCGGCGGAGCGCCGCTGCGCATGCAGGTCGTCGTGATCGCCTACTCGCTGACGATGGCGATGATGATCCCCGTCTCCGGCTGGCTCGCGGACCGACTTTGGCACGCGGCACGTGTTCACGTGTTGTTCTTCAGCGCGATCGTCGTCTTCACCGTCGGCTCGCTGCTGTGCGCGAACGCGCAGCCGCTGTTTGCGCTGGTCGCCTATCGCGTGGTGCAGGGCGTGGGCGGTGCGATGCTGCTGCCGGTCGGGCGGCTCGCCGTGCTGCGCGTGTTTCCCGCCGAACGATATCTGTCGGCGCTCGCGTTCGTCGCGATTCCGGGGCTGATCGGTCCGCTGATCGGCCCGACGCTCGGCGGCTGGCTCGTGCAGATTGCGTCGTGGCACTGGATCTTTCTGATCAACGTGCCGGTGGGCATCGTCGGCTGCATCGCGACGCGCATGTACATGCCCGACGTCGCAATCCCGCGACCGCGCCCTTCGACCTCGCGGGCTATCTGCTGCTTGCCGTTGGCATGGTCGCGCTGACGATCTCGCTCGACGGTCTCGCCGATCTCGGTCTGCAACACGCGATCGTCATCGTGCTGCTGGTGCTGAGTTTCGCGTGCTTTGTCGCGTACGGACTGCACTCGACGTGCGTCGCTAAGCCGATTTTTTCGCTCGAACTGTTCAAGATCCACACCTTCAGCGTCGGCCTGCTCAGCAATCTGTTCGCGCGCATCGGTAGCGGCGCGATGCCTTATCTGATTCCGCTGCTGCTGCAGGTGAGTCTCGGCTACACCGCGTTTCAGGCCGGCCTGATGATGCTGCCCGTCGCGGCGGCCGGCATGGCGTCCAAGCGGCTCGTCACGTGATTGATCGAAAAACACGGCTACCGGAAGTGGTGAACACCGTGCTCGTCGGTCTGATGATGGCGAGCTTGAGCCTGATGAGCGCGCATCAGCCGTTATGGATGCAGCTCGTGCAACTGGCGATCTTCGGCTCGGTCAATTCGATGCAGTTCACCGCGATGAACACGCTCACGCTGAAAGCTGGGCACCGGCGGCGCAAAAGCAGCGGCAACAGCCTGTTCTCGCTCGTGCAGATGCTGTCGATGAGTCTGGGCGTGACGGTCGCCGGCGCGATTCTCGCGACCTTCACCGGCATCCTGCCGCGCGTGACGGAGACGAAGGCATGTGTCGTGCGATGCTGGTACGCCTTACGCCAACCCTCAAGCCGTCGCCGGCCCACTCACGCCCCGTTCCGTCCGCACATACAGCGCGATCGACAACGCCACCGCCGCGGCCGCCACGAGATAAATCGACCCATACCCGAACTCACCCGCGGACATACCCCGCGAAGCGGCCCGGTCAGGCCCAGCGACAAATCCAGAAACACGGAATAAGCCGACAACGCCGCGCCCCGGCTCGCCGGCGGCACGAGTCCGACCGCCTCGACGCCCAGCGCCGGAAACACCCAGCGCGAAGCCGAATCCCCTCAACGCCGCGCCCGCGGGCGCGAAATGCGGATCGGCGGCGGGCCACAGGAACAGCAGTCCGACGCATTCGCACGCGAACGATACGATCGCCACGCGGAACCCGCCGAACGTCTGGCGAACAGCAGGCGGGCGCCGATGAACATCGTGCCGAACACCGTCAGCGACAGCGCCGCGTTCGACCAATTGTGCGCCGCATAGAGAACAGCGTGATGAACGTCGCGATCGAACCGAAGCCTGCCGATCCGAGCGCCAGCCCCGGCCCGTGGGGCAGGACGCGGAAAAACACGCTGCGATATGACATCCGCTCGCCATGTAACAATGGGCACGCTTTCCATGCGCGTCGCCAGCCAGTAGCCGAGACCGCCGAGCGCAATCACGATCACCGCGAGCGACGCGAAGCCGATCGAATGATCGAGGCCACACCGAGCGGCGCGCCGATCGCCAGCGCCGCCTAGTGGCGATGCCGTTCCACGAAATCACCTTCGCGTTGTGCGACACACCCATGCGCCCGATGCCCCACGTAATCGCGACCGTGCCGCCCCAGCTTTTGCCGAAGCCCAGCACCAGCCGCGCGACGATCAGCAGCACCAGACTCAACGCGTGCCATTGCGCCGCCAGCGCCGAGAAAAGCAGCAGCACGCCGCTTGCCGCACAGGCCGCGAGGCCGAGAGCACCGTCTTCTTCGGACCGACCGTGTCGGCGGTGCGGTCGG
>JAQFVJ010000232.1 GCA_029439525.1 Caballeronia sp. BR6202001591004 | reverse complement strand
CGCGCGCTGCTCGTGACGGTGGTAAAGACGTGTGGGGATCGTCGCCGCGTCCCGAAGGCGCGATGCTCGCCGTGCGCGGCGATGGGCACGTTGTCGGCTCCGTGTCGGGCGGCTGTATCGAGGACGATCTGATCGAGCGCGTGCGGCAGCGGGGCATCGAGCAGACGACGCCGGAAGCGGTGAAGTACGGCATCAGCGCAGAAGAGGCGCATCGCTTCGGGCTGCCGTGCGGCGGCACCATCCAGCTCGTGCTGGAGCCGTTGACGTACGAGAGCGGCCATCGCGGAACTGTGCGCGGGTGGAAAGCGGCAGGCTCGTCGCGCGCACGCTCGACATGTGACGACGGCGAAGAACGGCATCACCTTGCCTGAGTTATTGCAAGTCGAAGGGCGCGAAGGCGGCGCGTGAAGTCGCGGGGCGCAACGAGGTGTGTGGCAGCCGCATTCGCGGCGCGTCCCTACATCAACCCGCACACGATCGCCGCGATCAGCGACACGCTCACGATCACCACGCCCGCCGTGCGCCGCTTGTTCAGCTCGGTCCGCAGCACGCCGGTCGCAGAATGATGCTGCTCGCAAAGGTATCGATGAGCAACACCCAGCCGATGCTCAAGCCCACGCCTTTGTGCAGGTTCGTCATCATCGCGAGGAAGGTGTTTTCGGTGCGCTTCACCGAGACGATGTTGTTGCCGACCCAGTATTCCGCCATCACGTTGCCGCCCGGCGAGGCGATCATCACACCGACCATTGCTCCGGCTGAATCGTGCTCTTGTCGCCCCAGCCGACGGGATGCGCCGGGCTCGCGCCGCGCGCGGCCGAGATTGCCGTCGATCTGCAGTTCGCGCTTGAGCCATATGCCGAGGTCGCGCGGTGATTTGAGGCCTTCGGCGGGCAGCGGCATTTGCATCTGCGAGACCTGCGGCTCGTCTGTCGAGATCCGCATCGGCGGCGCGCGATGGTTTCGCAGAAAACCCGTCACGCCGAACAGCAGGCCGAGCAGCGCGCCCCACAAGATGCACCTTGCGCAGCCATTTGAGAAACACGGAACGACGCGAGCGGTTTTTTGCGGACAATCTGCTCGGTATCGTCGATCAGGCGTCCGTGCGGTCGATACTGCGTTGTGCCGCTTGCTGCGGGCGTGTGCGGGTCGAGGGTTTTGGATAAGATGAGAATCGTTATCATTACATGCAAGAAAGTCGATTTCAATCTTTTGCGATTAGCTGACAATGCGCCGAGACGAAAAATTTCAGGCGCGCATGCTCAGACGGACTCAGACGGACCAGAGCGGCCCTTCCTGCATCGCGCCAATTTGCTCGCGCAGTTCGAGGATGCGGTCTTCCCAATATCGCTGTGTGTTGAACCGCGGGAACGCGACGGGGAACGCCGGATTGTTCCAGCGGCGCGCCAGCCACGTGGAATAATGGATCAGGCGGAGCGTGCGCAGCGCTTCGATCAGATGCAGTTCGCGCAGATCGAATTCGGCGAAATCCTCGTAGCCCGCGAGTAAATCGGTGAGCGCGCGCGAGGCGTCCGCGCGGCCTGCCGGCAGCAGCAGCCAGAGATCCTGAATCGCCGGGCCTATGCGGCTGTCGTCGAAATCGACGAAGTGTGCGGACCGGCATCCGTCCACAGCACATTGATTGGATGGCAGTCGCCGTGCAGGCGTAGATGCCGCACGTCGCCCGCGCGCTCGAAGCATTGCGCGACGCCCTCAAGCGCCAGCGACACGGCGCGCTCGTAGGCCTCGCGCACATCGTCGGGAACTAAGCCGTGCGTTAGCAGAAGCTCGCGCGGCTCGTAGCCGAAGGTCTGGATGTCGAGCGTTGGCCGTTCGCGATACGGCTCCAGCGCGCCCACCACGTGAATCCGGCCGATGAAGCGCCCGAGCCATTCCAGCGTGTCGCTGCGATCGAGATCGGGCACGCGCCCGCCATGACGTTTGAAGACGGAGAAGCGGAAACCGTCGAATTCATGCAGCGTCGTGCCTTCGAGCACGCGCGCGGACACGGCGGGAATCTCGCGCGCGAGGAGGCTCGCGACGAAGGCGTGCTCTTCCAGAATCGCGGCATTCGACCAGCGCGCCGGCCGATAGAACTTTGCGACGGGCGAGAGCGGTCCGTCTTCCACGCTGACCTGATACACGCGGTTCTCGTAGCTATTGAGCGGTAGAAGACGTCCGTCGGTGCGCGCGCCGGTGGGCATCAGCACGCCGGCGAGCGCATCGAGGACGCGTTCAGTCCGGCGAAAGGCGGGGCGTCGCCGCCGGAAAGCGCGGCGAGGAGGGAATCGGAATGATGTGAGTTCGTCCCGGCATTGTGCCGCGCCTGAGCGCGACTGATATGCCCTGCGCGCACTTCGGCATTTAAAGCGCACGGCCTGTTCCTCGAGGCTATCAGGCAAAACCCTAATTTTAATAAATTAGGCGTATCGTTGTCCGTTTTCCAGTTTTCAGCGGAGACTTCATTCGTGAACGCATCACCGGAGCCACAGCGGCCCGATCGACTGGACGAGAAGCCGAACCAGACCGAAGCGCCGTTTCTCGATCGCGGAACGCGCGCGTACTGGCATGCGTCGCTGGTGTTGCTGTTCGCCGGATACGCGACATTGCTGTACTGAGTGCAGCCGCTGCTTCCCGAGTTCACGAAGGCTTTCGGTGTGAGTCCGGCGGTAAGCGTGCTTTCGGTGTCGGTGAGTACGGCGGCGCGCTGGCGATCGCGATTTTCATCGCGGGCTTCGTGTCGGAAAGCTGGAGCCGGCATCAGCTGATGACCTTGTCGTTGCTCGCGTCGTCCGTGTTGACGGTGATCGTCGCGATCCTGCCCGACTGGCACGCGCTGCTCGTTGTGTGCGCGCTCGGCGGCGTCCCTGCCGTGGCGATGGCCTATCTCGCGAAGAAGTTGCGCCCGAAGGCCTTGGTTTCGCGATGGGCCTGTACGTCGGCGGCACCGCGATCGGCGGCATCGGCTTGGCTCGGGCTGTTGGCGACGCTGGCGTTTCGGGCGCTGCTGCCGCCGTCGCGCCGCTTCAAGCCGCGCCGCGGCCGTGGGGTTTCAGCATCATCGGCGCTCGCTTGCGGCGCATTTGCGGCACGGCAGATTGCCGTTTCTTTTTGCGACCGGCTTCGTACTGATGGGCGGCTTCGTGACGCTGTACAACTACGTCGGCTACCGGCTCATCAACGCGCCGTTCAGTCTCAATCAGACGCAGATCGGCGCGGTCTTCACGTCTATATCTGACGACGGGTGTGGTGGCGTCGCCGTGGTCCGGCAAGATGGCCGATGTGTTCGGCCGTGGCCGCGTGCTGATCGCGAGCCTCTTGCTGATGATGCTCGGCATCGCGCTGACGCTGTGGTTCTCGCTGCCAGTGATCATCGCAGGGATCGCATGCGTGACGTTCGAGTTTTCGCCGGGCATTCGGTGGCGAGCGGCTGGGTCGGACGGCTCGCCGCACAGGCGAAGGGGCAGGCCGCCGCGTTGTATCTGCTGGCCTACTACCTCGGGTCGAGCATCGGTCGGGTCGTATGGCGGGCATTTCTGGACTGCGTTCGGCTGGCCGGGCGTAGCGGGTTTGATCGCCGTGCTGCTCGGCGACTGGTGGCGTTTCTGCTGGTCGAAGGGTTACTGGCGCAGTCTAGCGTCGCGCGACTCAATCAACGGGTGCGACGCCTGCCGCACCGGTCGGCATACGCGAAGCGATCTTCGTCGCTCCGCGCCTCCTTCGTTTTATCCGCGTTTTTTACAGATGCTCACCGAGGAAAGTCAGCGTGCGCCTGTGCGCAAGCGCTGATGCCTTCGCGTTGAACGACGCGCGGTCGGCGCAGTTGAAGTCGTGATCGGCTTGCGGATACACATAGAGCTCCGAGTCCTTGCGGCCGCAAAGCGCTGACGCACGGCATCGACAGGATCGGCAGGAATATGCGCGTCGAGTTCGCCGTAGTGGAATTGCATGGGCACCTTGACTTGAGTTGAGCGCGTTCTGAATGCCGCCGCCGTAGTACGCGACGGCCAGATCCACGAGTCCTAGCGTCGCCGCCACAGATAGGTGAGATGTCCGCCGAAGCAATAGCCGATCGCCGCGACCTTGCCCGTGACTTCGGGCAGCGCGCGCAATGCCTTGGCCGCTGCGCCAATATCGGCGACGGTTACATCGATATTGGTTTTTGGGATCAGCTCCATCGCCTTCTCGCGATCCGCGCCTTCGTAGCCCAGTTCGACGCGCGGCTGCGTGCGCCAGAAGACATCGGCGCTAGCGCGACATAGCCGTCGGCGGCGTATTGATCCGCGACGCTGCGGATATGCGAATTCACGCCGAAGATTTGCTGCAGAGGATGATCACGGCCGGACCACTGCCAGTCTTGGGCAACGCGAGATAGCCTTGGAGGCTGTCGCCATCCGGTCGAGATGGCGATCCCATCGGGAAGTCACGGAAACGGTCACGTCGAAGCTCCTTTGCCTTGGTCGAAAATCGAGATGAAAAATCTCAGGCGAGTGAGTGTGCCAGCTTTTCCACTTCAGCCGCCTGAGCGCGCCTCGTGCGCGTTGGCATGACGCTTGACGCCGCCGTGATTTTTTAAAGCCGCTGGTCTAATGCAAGCTGAAAATAAGCTTTAAAAAAACAGCCCAATGAAGTGCAGTAGAAGAAGGAGGCTGCCCGCGATTATTGAGCGCGTGGTTCGACGCATGAATGTCACCGCGCCGACGGACCGATCCCTTGGAAACACGTATGTGCTGGCGATTTCCGCGAAAATACCACCACAAACTGCAACTTATCACAACCTAATCAAAATCGGTAGTGACACCAGTATCTTAAAAAAAACTTCCCTAAATTAATTAGACAACCCTGCACTTATGCGCAGTGCGGACGGCGGGGCGGCCCGCCAGAAACGGCCTCTGCCGAAAGGACTTGCCAAGTGCATGACGATGCATCCGGCGTGGTCGTCCACGGGACTGAGCAATCGAGATGAAAGACGGGGCACAGGGCGATTACGTTGTTTTTGGGACCGAAACTGGAGACTTACGAATGAACACCAAGCTTCACAAAGTGTTGCCGATCAGCGCCGCAGCCGTGCTGTTCGCTACGTTGGCAACCTCCGCAGCAGCCGATGAAGTCGTGAAGATCGGTCACGTTGCTTCGCTGACCCGCAGCATTGCTCACCTGGGCAAGGATAACGAAAACGGCGCGCGGCTCGCAGTCGAAGAAATCAACGCGAAGGGTCTCACGATCGGTGGTCAGAAGATCACGCCGCCGTCGGCGACGAACCCGACCTACACGCAGCAAGGCTTCAAGACGACGTATCGGGTTGTCGCAACCGATGCGCAGCAAGGTCCGGCGTTCGCCAACTACGCAGCCAAGGGCATGAAGGTGAAGTCGGTCGCCGTGGTCGACGACTCGACCGCTTACGGCCAGGGTTTCGCGAACGAGTTCGAGAAGACCGCGAAGTCGCTCGGCATCAAGGTCGTCTCGCATGACGCGACTAACGACAAGGCCGTGGACTTCCGCGCGATTCTGACTAAGATCAAGGGCGAAAATCCCGACCCCGTGATGTACGGCGGCATGGCCGCGACTGGCGAGCCCATTCGCCAAGCAAGCCAAGTAGGCCTGCGCGCGAAGGTTCTGGCAGGCGACGGCGTGTGCACGGAAAAGCTGGCTGACCTGGCCGGCGACGCAACGGACAACGTCGTGTGCTCGGAAGCCGGCATAGCGCTCGAGAAGATGGACGGCGGCGCGGCGTTCCAGGCGAAGTATCAGAAGCGTTTCGGCCAGCCGATCCAGATCTACGCTCCGTTCACGTATGACGCGCTGTACATCATCGTCGACGCGATGAAGCGCGCGAACTCCGTCGATCCGGCGAAGATCCTCGCTGCGGTGCCGAACACCGACTACAAGGGCGTGCTCGGCGAGACGACCTCGATTCGAAGGGCGACCTCAAGCACGGCGTGATTTCGCTGTACGACGACTACAAGAAGGGCAAGAACACCCTGCTCGACGTCGTGAAGATGTAAATCAGGCTTGCGTGAAAAGACGCGCGGTCCCGGAAGGACCGCGCGTCTTTCTTGTGCGCCCAGCATGGACGCAATCTTGTAGGTGCAAGTTCTACCATGAGTTGAACAGAGCGAATGAAGCGAAGCGCAACTGCGAGAG
>JAQFVJ010000231.1 GCA_029439525.1 Caballeronia sp. BR6202001591004 | reverse complement strand
GGCCAAGTCGAAAGCGCGTATCGCCCGCTTCGAGGAACTCAATAGCCAGGAATACCAGAAGCGCAACGAAACGCAGGAAATCTTCATCCCGGGCGGCGATCGATTGGGCAATGAAGTCATCGAATTCAAGAACGTCAACAAGGCGTATGGCGATCGTCTGCTGATCGACAATCTGAGCATGAAGATTCCGGCAGGTGCGATTGTCGGCATCATCGGGCCGAACGGCGCGGGCAAGTCGACGCTCTTCCGCATGCTCACCGGCAAGGAACAACCGAATTCGGGCGAAATCGTCAAAGGACCAACCGTCAATCTCGCCTATGCCGATCAGAGCCGCGATGCGCTCGCCGGCGACAAAACCGTGTTCGAGGAAATCTCGGGCGACGCAGACGTGCTCACCGTCGGCAAGTACGAGACGCCGTCGTGCGCGTACATTGGCCGCTTCAACTTCAATGGCAGCGATCAGCAGAAGCTCGTCGGCAATCTGTCGGGCGGCAAACGCGGACGTCTGTATCTGGCGAAGACGCTCATCGCGGGCGGCAACGTGCTGCTGCTCGACGAACCGTCGAACAACCTCGACGTCGAAACGCTGCGCGTGCTCGAAGACGCGTTGCTCGAATTCGCCGGCTCGGTGATGGTGATTTTCCACGATCGCTGGTTCCTCGACCGCATCGCGACGCACATCATCGCGTTCGAAGGCAATTCGCACGTCGAATTCTTCGACGGCAACTATCAGGAATACGAGGCCGACAAGCGTAAGCGTCTGGACGAAGAAGCCGCGAAGCCCAAGCGTCTGCGCTACAAGCCGATCACGCGCTAATCGTCACACGTGAGGCGCGCGCCAATGCGTGCGCGCGCACGGCACAAAAGTGGCGACGCTGTGAGACGCTGGTCGCCGCTTTCGTTCTCAGCGGCACCCTTCACTACGCGATAAAACGGGAGACTCTGCAGATAGCCGGATCGGGCGCGCGGCGGGGTGCGCTGTGGGCAGTCGGAATCGTCGTGGCGCTTGTCCTCCTGGCGACGGGCGGATGGCTGTTCGTCGCATATTAGATGAAGGAACGCATCGTCGAGACGCTCGGACCGAACGGCTCCGTCGAGGATATCGACGTGAATTTCGGTCACATGACGCTCTCGCGCGTGCGGATTCGCGGCCCCCGCAAGGCTGGCCCGCGAGCGATGCGCTGCGTGCCGAGCGCATTGTGCTCGATGTCGACATGCATTCCCTTCTGAACAAGCCGCTGCATCTGCGCAGCGTGAGCGTCGACAACTACTACCTCGCAATCGTTCGTTCCGCCGGACGCATGCAGATTCTGCCCGGCCTGCGCAAAACCGCGAGCACCGCCGACGCCGTGCCGAACCAGAAGGAACACGATCACTCGCAGGAAGAAAAGGTGACCGACCATGTGTCGTTCGAGCGCGGCTCGATGGAGTTCTACGATCAATCGGTGCAACAGCCGCCGCAGGCACTGTATCGCGTGCTCATCAGCGACGCGCGGCCAGCGCGACCGTCGCCGTCACGACGACGAGCGCGAACAGCGCGCACGCGAGCCATTCGAGGGTATCGCCGTCGTGATACACGCCGACGATGTTACCAAGCATGCGCGCGACGATCGTCGCCAGAATGCCCGCGGCGATGGCCGTCCAGATGCGTCTGGCCGCTCCACGCCCCGCCCGCCGCAGCGGATGCAGCCACCAGCCCGCAGCGCCGATCATCGCTCCGAGGAAGATCAGTCCGAGCCAGCCCATCAGCGGCGCGACCCGGCGGGCGTCGATGGATCGTAAAGCGATGCGTGTCGTTCGAAAGGCATGACGTCTCGCGTTTTCATTGTTATGCAGCGGCTGAGTTTAGGGGGCCGGATTAGCGATGGCAAGCGCCGCTGCGCCGCTGACACGCGAATCGGGGACACGAAGTACCTTACTTGAGCAATGACTTCTGCGAATATGCTTAAAAAAAGCAGCGCGATGTTAGGATCAGGCGCCAAGAAATCACGTGAATTCTAAATAAGGCAACTCTGATTTATAGAAAGCCGCACAGCGCGCACTTCAATCTCCGTCATTACCACGGCTTGAAGTTTTAACCTGAATCAACAGCAACGAGTGAATCTAGCCAGATCAACCTCGGCGGTCTTGAATTCATCATGATCTATCGCGGCGCCATGCAGGAGCGGCGTTGACAATCTTCTCGGCGTGTTGCGCCATCTCGACCGCACGTATTCCGACTACACGGTTTATCTGCTGGAAGCCGATGCAGCGCCCACATTCAATTGGTCAGAACTCGGCGATGCAAAAGTCCGCCACGTATTTTATTCGTGAAGACGGTCCGTTTCCCAAAGCCATGCTGTGCAATCTGGGCGCGCGCATGTGCGCTGGGAAAATCATCTGCTTTCACGACGCCGACATGATCGCCAATCCGCATTACTTCCCGCTCTGCGTGAATGCGGTCCGGCATGGAATGTCGTCCGACGCGCTTTGCCCGTTCCTGAGCGTGATTCATCAATATGGCCGGCGCCTGCGCAACGCGTTCATCGAAAGCGGAGACTACGCGAATCTCAGGCCCTATGTCGAAGGCGATCTGCCTGACGACATGCGCCTGCTTTGCTTTACAACAACACGCCGGGCGCCCATCGTCATTATCAAACACGCCGATGACATTCGGGTCGGCGGATACGATCCGCGCTTCATTGGCTGGGGCGGCGAGGACGACGAGTTGCTGACGCGCGCTACGCGGCTCGGCGTGCGCTGGCACTCGGTGCCGGATGCCGGCGCCGTGCTGTTTCATCTCCACCACGATACGAACTCGCGCCTCGGGGCTCTTGCCGCGGCAGAGCAAAACCGGGCCGCCGCCAGCGAGGCGCATACGCTCCCGCAAGCCGATCTCGAAGCCCGCGCCGCCGAACTGGCGAAATATTTTTCCTAAAACCGCTGCGGTCGATTGTTGCGTCCACGCACAACACTCGCCGCGCTTCGCCCGGACGCTCGCAACGCCATGTGGCTCCGAATGCCGCGTATTAAATGAACGAAACGTCAGAACGCTATAATATTAATTTATCTGAAAGGCCATCAGATCTGAAAGGCCATCAGCTTAGGCCCAAAGCATCAACCAAAAAAAACATGCGGCTCCTCACGATCGGAATCAACCACCACACTGCGCCAGTCGCTCTGCGCGAACGCGTGGCGTTTCCGCTCGAACAGATCAAGCCTGCACTCGGCGCGTTGAAGGACATCTGGCTCGGCCCGCTCGCGAAAGCCGCGCCGGAAGCCGCGATTCTCTCGACCTGCAACCGCACCGAGCTCTACTGCGCCACCAACGACTCCGCTGCGCGCGAAGCCGCCGTCCAGTGGCTGTCAAAGTACCACACCATCCCCGTTTCCGAACTCGCGCCGCACGTCTACGCGCTGCCACAATCGGAAGCCGTGCGTCATGCATTCCGCGTCGCGTCCGGGCTGGATTCGATGGTCCTCGGCGAAACGCAGATCGTCGGACAAATGAAGGACGCTGTGCGCACCGCGTCCGAAGCCGGCGCGCTCGGCACGTATCTCAATCAGTTGTTTCAACGCACCTTCGCCGTCGCGAAGGAAGTGCGCGCGACGACCGAAATCGGCGCGCAGTCGGTGTCGATGGCCGCCGCCGCCGTGCGCCTCGCACAGCGCATCTTCGAGAACATTTCGAGTCAGCGCGTGTTGTTTATCGGCGCGGGTGAGATGATCGAACTCTGCGCGACGCACTTCGCCGCACAGAATCCGCGCGAACTCGTGGTCGCCAATCGCACGGCGGAACGCGGCGAAAAGCTCGCGGAACGCTTCAACGGCCGCGCCATTCCGCTCTCCGACCTGCACGTGCGCATGCACGAATTTGACATCATCGTGTCGTGCACGGCGTCGACGCTGCCGATCATCGGACTCGGCGCGGTCGAGCGTGCGGTTCGCGCGCGCCGCCATCGGCCGATTTTCATGGTCGATCTGGCCGTGCCGCGCGATATCGAGCCGGAAGTCGGCAATCTGCAAGACGTGTTTCTCTACACCGTCGACGATCTTGGTGCGATCGTGCGCGAAGCGAATGCGTCGCGGCAGGCGGCGGTCGCGCAGGCGGAATCGATCATCGAGACGCGCGTCGCGAATTTCATGCAGTGGCACGATGCGCGCAGCATCGTGCCGGTAATCCGCCACATGCACACGCAGGCCGATGCGCTGCGTCGTGCCGAAGTCGAATGCGCCCGCAAGATGCTCGCGCGCGGCGACGATCCTGCGGCCGTGCTCGAAGCGCTGTCCCAGTCGCTCACCAACAAGCTGATTCATGGCCCCACGCACGCGCTCAATCGCGCGAGCAGCGAGGAGCGCACTCAACTCATCGATCTGATGAGCGGCTTCTATTGCCACGGTGCGGATAAATCGCCCAATTCGTTTGAACGTTAGCGACGTTCCTTTATTCTACAAAGTTCCGCGCTGAACGCGCGGAAGGTTCCCGATCGCAGTGACTCCGGAGCACTCAGCTCCTTCTCCGCCCGATGAAAACGAGCATGCAAAGCAAGCTCGACCAGCTTGCAAAACGGCAGGTCGATCTCAACGATTTGTTGAGCTGCGAGGACGTGACGTCCGATATGGATCAATACCGCAAGCTCACGCGCGAGCATGCGGAAATCAGCCCGATCGTCGAGCAATATGCGCTGTGGAAGCAGGCGCTCACGGACGAAGCGACCGCGCAGGAACTGCTCTCCGATCCGTCGATGCGCGATTTCGCCGAAGAGGAAATCGGCGAAGCGCGCGGGCGCATGACGCAGATCGAGCACGATCTGCAAATGATGCTGCTGCCGAAGGATCCGAACGACGACCGCAATATCTTCATCGAAATTCGCGCGGGCACGGGCGGCGACGAATCGGGGCTGTTCGCGGGCGACCTGCTGCGCATGTATCTGCGTTATGCGGAGCGCAATCGCTGGACAGCGGAGACGATGTCGGAAAGCGTGTCGGATTTCGGCGGCTACAAGGAAGTGATCGTGCGGATCACCGGACAAGGCGCGTATTCGCGGCTCAAATTCGAATCGGGCGGCCATCGCGTGCAGCGCGTCCCGGCGACGGAAACGCAGGGGCGCATCCACACGTCCGCGTGCACGGTCGCCGTCATGCCGGAAGCCGATGAAATCAGCGAAGTCGTGACCAATCCGGCGGATTTGCGTATCGACACGTTCCGCGCGTCCGGCGCGGGCGGACAGCACATCAACAAGACCGATTCGGCGGTGCGCGTAACGCACTTGCCGACGGGCATCGTCGTGGAATGTCAGGACGACCGCTCGCAGCACAAGAACAAGGATCGCGCGCTGAAGGTGCTGGCCGCGCGTATCAAGGACAAGCAGTATCACGAGCAGCACGCCAAGGAAGCCGCGACGCGCAAGAGCCTGATCGGCTCGGGCGATCGCTCGGAGCGCATTCGCACCTACAACTTTCCGCAGGGGCGCATGACAGATCACCGCATCAACCTGACGCTCTACAAGCTCGAATACATCATGGACGGCGATATCGACGAATTGATCGGCGCGCTCGTCTCCGAGCATCAGGCGGAACAACTGGCGGCGCTCGGGGAAACGGAGTGAACACCGCAGCCGAATTGCTTCGTGCGTCCGAATTGCCGCCGCTCGAAGCGCGCATTCTGCTGATGCACGTGCTTGGCTGGCGTCGCACGGAGCTGATTACACGCGATCACGAAGCGCTGTCCGATGATGCCGTCGCGCGCTTCGATGCGCTTTCGGCGCGACGGCTTTCCGGAGAGCCCATCGCCCAACTCACCGGCAAGCGCGAATTCTTCAGGCTGGATTTCGACGTCACGCCGGACGTGCTGATTCCGCGTCCGGAAACCGAATTGCTCGTCGAGACCGCGCTGGAACTCATCGCGAATATACAGAGCGCGCGCGTGCTCGATCTCGGCACGGGCACCGGCGCAATCGCGATTTCGATCGCGCATGCGCGGCCGGATGCGCGCGTGTGGGCGGTCGACCGATCGGCGGCGGCGCTCGACGTCGCGCGCGCGAACGCCGCGCGTTTGCTGGACAGAAGCGCCGTGGCTTTCGTCGAAAGCGACTGGACCGCGAAACTCGATCCATCGCTGCTGTTTGAAGTAATCGTCAGCAATCCGCCATATATCGCGAGCGACGATTCGCATCTCGATCAGGGCGACTTGCGCTTCGAGCCGAGCAGCGCGCTCACCGACGACGCCGACGGCTTGTCCGCGATCTGCGCGATCATCGAACGCGCGCCGTTCATGCTCGCGAAAAACGGTTCGCTATGGCTCGAGCACGGCTACGATCAGGCCGATGCGGTGCGCCGTCTGCTCCAGGCGCGCGGTTTTACCGATGTCCATTCGAAACGCGATCTCGCCGATATCGAACGCGCGACCGGCGGCGTGTTCACGGCCTGAGCCGGTCAGCCCGTCAGGGCGAATTCCGCTATCATCTCAACCATTAACCCACCGAATTCAACCAGCAGGAACGCCATGGATACGCAAGCACGCATCAAGCAGATCGTCGATCAAAACCCGGTCGTCCTTTTCATGAAAGGCACCGCGCAATTCCCGATGTGCGGCTTTTCGGGCCGCGCCATTCAGGTGCTCAAGGCGTGCGGTGTCGATCAGATCATGACCGTCAACGTCCTCGAAGACGACAAAATCCGCCAGGGCATCAAGCAGTTCTCCAACTGGCCGACCATTCCGCAGCTCTACGTGAAAGGCGAGTTCATCGGCGGCTCGGACATCATGATGGAGATGTATCAGTCGGGCGAACTGCAACAGCTTTTCGCTGCCGCTTAAGCCATTTGTCTGTGAACGCGCCCGCTGCACACAAACAACGGTTAATCGTCGCGATCACCGGAGCAACGGGGGCCATCTACGGCGTGCGTCTGCTCGAGACACTGCGCGCCCTGAGCGGCGTCGAAACGCATCTGCTCGTTTCCAGCGCCGGCTGGCTCAATATCCAGCACGAACTCGATCTCGACCGCGATACCGTCCACGCCCTCGCCGATGTCGTTCACAACGTGCACGATGTCGGCGCGAGCATCCCGTCCGGCTCGTTCGCGACCGACGGCATGGGATCGCGCCCTGCTCGATGCGCACGCTCGCGAGGGTCGCGCACGGTCTTTCTGGCGCGCCACCGATGTCGTGCTCAAGAAGCGTCGCCGACTCGTGCTGCTGGTGCACGAGACGCCGCTGAATCTCGCGCATCTGCGCAAACATGACGGCCGTGACGGAAATGGGCGGTGTGATCTTTCCGCGGCTGCCGGCATTCTATCAGAAGCCCGCGTACCATCGACGAGATGGTGAACCATACGGTCGAACGCGTGATCGATCTTTTCGGCATCGCCCAGCCGGTCACGCATGCGTGGCAAGGCATGCGCGGGCAGGTCGATTAAACGCGCGATTAACAACGGCGACACAATTCGTTGCCACAGCCCCCATTTATCAACGCGGCAGGCGGCCTTATCTTCGATGGCAGATCAACGCATTCCTCCACTGCCATGAACCGACTTCCTAGCGTTTTCATTTCCCACGGCGCGCCGACGCTGCCCATCGATCCGTCGATGCCTTCCGCCGAGTTCGCGTTGCTCGCCCCACGCTGCCGCGTCCGCAAGCGATCCTGATGCTCTCCGTGCATTAGGGCACGGCGCAGCCTGCGAGCATCGCCGAAAAGCCGGAGACGATCCACGATTTCTACGGCTTCCCGCGCGCGCTGTACGAGTTGCGCTATCCCGCGCCGGGCGCGATGCTCGGTGGAGCATGGCGTGCCGTCGGCCGTGGCCGGGCACGGACTCGATCACGGCGCGTGGGTGCCGCTGCTGCTGATGATGTTCCCCGATGCCGACATTTCCCGTCGCGCAGTTGTCGATTCAGCGGCGCCTCGACGCCGCGCATCACTTTGGCATCGGCCGTGCGCTGCGCGATGACGGCGTGATGATCGTCGGCTCAAGGGCAGATCACGCGGCCGATTTCAGTGCGCGCTCGGAAGATGCCGATCTGCGCGTCGCGGAATTCACCGACTGGTTCGAGGCGCGCATGGCCGAACGCGATATCGACGCCTTGGCTCGACTATCGCGCCCGCGCGCCGCATATGCCGCGCTGATGCATCCGACCGACGAGCTATCTGCTGCCGGTTTTCAGCGTGCTCGGCGCGGTGGACGACGATTATCAGCTCGGCGTGCAGTCGCTCGGCACCTTCCAGCGCGCGTTCGCGATGACCAACTACGTGTTCGTGT
>JAQFVJ010000230.1 GCA_029439525.1 Caballeronia sp. BR6202001591004 | reverse complement strand
TGTTTCATGATTTCCCTCCCTTCTAGGTTTTATTGCATGCGCATGACTGTGCGCATTCTTCGTGCCGCGGAAATCATTCGCTCTCAGCCTTGTTTGTCTTGCGCGAACCCGTCATGCCGAGTCGCTTCTTCATTTCCGCCGTGAGCCGCTGACGCAGCTTCGCATAGCCCTTCCACGGATCGTCGCGCAACGCGTCCATGCGTTCGCGAACGTTGTCGATGGTCCACTGGTTGCCGCTTTTCGTGTCCTCGAGCTCGCCCCATGCGATCGGCATCGATGCGCCCAGCCCCGGCCGCACGCGCAGCGAAAATGCCGCTACCGTGCTCGATCCGCGGTTGTTGCGCAGATAGTCGATGAAGATCTTGTCCTTGCAGTTCTGCATGCCCATCTTCGCGGAAAAGAGCTTGGGCAGCGTGCTCGCCATGTGCTGCGCGACGGCTTTCGAGAAGTCCTTCATCTCGTCCCAGCTCGCCTGCTTCGCGAGCAGCACGATCACGTGCAGGCCCTTGCCGCCGCTCGTTTTGCAGAACGACGTGAGGCCGCGATCGTCGAGCACGAGGGCTTCGCCATCGAGCCAGCCGTTGTTGATATCGAGTCGATCCAACGCCTTCACCCTGTTTCGAGAACTTCTCGCTCCAGTCGTTGCCGTTGCGCGTGAAGATGCGAATCTCGTGTTTTCCCTTCACCGTGTCGATGCGCGCCAGCACGCGATAACCGTCGAATTTTATTTCTTAAGCCCAATCGTCTCCGGGCGGCGCATTATCGACGAGTGTCGCGAGTTGAAGCTGAAGGTCGCGGGCAGCTTTGCCTTGGTCGCGCCTTCGATGGCCGGATCATGCGACAGCGTGCGCAGCGATTCGCCACTGCGATTCGCGACGATGTCGGGATGATCGTGGCCATTGGATTTGCTCTTGCGCGTCGCTGTCTTTTTTGCAGCGGTCGATTTGCGCTCAGTACGTTCGCGCACGGCGCCGTTCTTGCCACGCGCGCGCCGAGCAAGTTCGACATCACGCTGCCGGGCTTTTTGAGCAGCACGTCGTATTCGGATTCGGGACGCGCATCGTCATCGCGTTCGGCGTCTTCGATGCTGCCCGCTTGTGGTGCCCACGTGCCGCGATCCCATACGATGACGCTGCCCGCGCCGTAATTGCCCTCGGGAGGAATCTCGCCTTCGAAGGAACTGTAATCGAGCAGATGATCTTCGACATGCACCACGAGCCGCTTCACTGATGGATCGAGACTCGGGCCTTTCGGCACAGCCCACGACTTGAGCGTGCCATCGAGTTCAAGACGAAAGTCGTAGTGAAGACGGCGCGCGTCGTATTCCTGGATCACGTATGACAGCGCGTGGCTTGTCTTTTTCGCGCTGGTTTTTCGCGCAGCCTTTTTCGCCGCGCCGGAAGGCTCAGGCGTCTTGTCGAAGCTGCGCTTGCGCTGATAGGTATCGAGTTTGCCGGCCATCGCGATCTCCGGCTGTGGTTATGCGCGTTTGCGTCGCGGTCTTGCGGGCCGGACGCGCGGTTTCCTCGCCAGTGTCGTCATCGTTCGACGATGCCGCACTGCCCCACTTCGATGACGCGCCGCCTTTCTCAGACTGCGCTTGAGCAGTTCCGACAGATCGAGAATATCCGCCGATGCCTTGTGCTCGCCGCCTTCGTCGACCTTCATCATCTCGGCGACCTTGCCCTGCTTCACCTTCTTTTCGACCAGCGCGAGAATGTCGTCGCGGAACGTGTCGTGATACTTTGACGGGTCCCAGTTGTC
The DNA here is from genome assembly GCA_029439525.1 of Caballeronia sp. BR6202001591004. Lineage (GTDB taxonomy): Bacteria > Pseudomonadota > Gammaproteobacteria > Burkholderiales > Burkholderiaceae > Caballeronia. The sequence goes on along the minus strand of JAQFVJ010000230.1, from coordinate 5,852 downwards.
GCTCATATCATCGATCAGACGCTTGGCCATGTCGAGTTCCTTCGGCGTGACGCCCGCTTTTTTGGGTGTCTTCGTCGGAGAACTTGAATTCGCTGAAATCGCGCACTTCGTCGGCCCAGCACAGCGTGTTGAGCGCCAGCGCCAGACCAACCGGAATCAGCGCGGCAAGAGGCTGCTTGTTGTGCAGCACGACGCTCGCGATGCCGACCTTGCCGGTGTCCTTAAGCGCGTCGCGCAAGAGCGCGTAGACCTTTTCGCCCTTGCGGTCGGGCGCGAGATAGTACAGCGTATCGAGCGACAGAAAAGAGATATCGTGCGCATCGACGAAGGCGAGAATATCGACCCTCTGCGTCGATTCGGGATTGGCCGCTCGAATTTCGGCATCGGTCACCACGACATACTTGCCCTTCTCGTATTCGAAGCCGCACATGACGGATCAGATCGTCGATCTCATCGATGAAGGCATCGACCTCGCGATCCACATCGGCGCGCTGAAGGATTCGACGCTCGTCGCAAAGAAACTCGCCAGCAACCGGCGCGTGCTGTGCGCATCGCCCGCGTATCTCGCGGAACACAGCACGCCGCGCCATCCCGCCGATCTCGCGCAGCATGAATGCGTGATTCTCGCGGACCAGCGCGACTGGACCTTCGTCACGCCGACCGGCGTGATCGACGTGCGCGTGTCGGGGCGGCTCGTCACCGACAACGGCGAAATGATCCGCGATGAGCTCGCGGCAGGCGGCGGCATCGTGCTGAAGTCGACGTGGAGCGTCGCGCCGCTGATCGCGAGCGGCGAACTCGTCACCATACTCGACGACTCTATCCGCTCGCGCAGACCGTGGCGATCTGGGCCGTGTACCCGAGCCGCGCGTTCGTGCCGCCAAAGACGCTGGCGTTCATCGACTTCCTTACCGCGCAGTTCGGCGAGCGGCCGTACCGGGATGTCGATCCGGCGCGCGTGCAGCGCTGAGCGACACATGCGGCTACGGCGCTTACAATAGCGCCTTCCCGCCTTCCTTTTTCGCGTCTTTTTCGCGTTTCCGCTCGATGAACCTCGTCATTCAAAGCCTCACGCCGATCTCCGATTCCCATCTGCGCCCGCTCGCCACGCTCGCGCGTTCGTCGGCCACGGAGCGCGTCGACGACACGCTCCTGCGTCTCGCCGATGCCGACCCGCTCCAGCGTCCCGACGTCAACGCGTATTGCGGGGCGCGTGCGCTCGACTACGCGTACATCGCACCGGGCGCAGCGCTCACGGACTTCGGCCTCGTCGCGATGGACATGGACTCGACGCTCATCACGATCGAATGCATCGACGAAATCGCGGATTTTTGCGGGCTAAAGGCGGAAGTCGCGGCGATCACCGAAGCATCGATGCGCGGCGAGATCAAGGATTTCGCCGAAAGCCTCACGCGTCGCATGGCGCTGTTGAAGGGACTCGACGCGAGCGCGCTCGAACGCGTCTACGAGAAACAACTGCGGCTGTCGCCGGGTGCGGAAAAGATGCTCGCGGGCGCACGCGCGGCGGGACTGAAAACGCTGCTCGTATCGGGCGGATTCACCTTCTTGACCGAACGTCTGAAGGCGTGTCTCGGTCTCGACTGCACGAATGCAAACACGCTCGAAATAGTTGAGACGGCAGACTGACCGGCAAGGTGCTCGGCGAAATCGTCGATGCGGATGTGAAGGCGCGTACGCTGCGCGAAACGTGCGAGAAAATCGGCATCGAGTCGAAGCGCGCCATTGCCATGGGCGACGGCTCGAACGATCTTAAGATGATGGGCGAGGCCGGCTTGTCGGTGGCGTTTCGCGCGAAGCCGGTGGTGCGGCAGGCGGCGACCATCGCGTTCAATTTCGTCGGGCTGGATGGACTGCTGCGGCTGTTCTGATGCTTCGATGTAAAAACAGCGGCGCCTGTCACGGCACCGTTCTCATTTACGCGAAGGCCGAGCCATCGCCGCTTCGAAATCGCAGCGCAAATCGCCCTCGTCTTCCAGAGACAGATTAGAAGCGCACCAGCACGCCATCGTGCGGCCGCGAACGGATGTCGTACGGCATCGCGAGGCTGTGCGATCCGCCCCAGCCGATCGAAAACAAGGCCAGCGCTTCGACGAACGCATCGACCTGCGCGGTGCTGTAGCGCTTGTCGAACACGACGGAGAACAGACTGCCCGCGCCGCCCTTGAAATCGCGCTCGTAGAATTCGTGGCCCGGACAGTCGGCAATCGCCGGATGCAGCACCGCCGAAATCTCCGGACGCATCTTGAGCCACTGCGCCAGCGCCAGCGCGAGCGCCGCACGGTCGTGCGCTTCGTAGCGCAGCTTCATCGACGACAAGCTTCGTAGCACGAGCGATGCATCGTCGGACGACACGCCCACGCCCAGGCGCATGCGGGCGCGCTTCATCTTCTTGTGCAGTTCCTCGTCGCGCGTGATGGTCGCGCCCATCAGAATGTCGCTGCCGCCCGACTGATACTTCGTCAGCGCCTGTACCGAAAATATCGACGCCGTGTTCGAACGGCTTGAACGCGAGACTGGCCGAATACGTGTTGTCGATAGCTGTTACGATGCCGCGCGCGCGACCACCACGAGGCGGGCACGTCCTGCACTTCCATCGTCACCGAACCGGGCGCTTCGAGCCAGATGAGCTTCGTGTTCGCGCGGATCAGACTGTCTGTCCGATGCCCGCGCCAATCATCGGACCGTAATAGTACGTCACTTCCAGACCGAAGTCGGCGGTGAGCCAGTCGGCGTGATCGCGGTTCGGGCCGTAGACGTTGTCGGGCACGAGCACGTGATCGCCCGACTTGATCAGCCCGAAATAGACGTTAGAAATCGCGGCTAGCCCGGACGGCTGCAACAGCGCGTATTTCGCCGCCTTCGATGGCCGCGATACGCTGCCGATGGTCGTCGGCGTGCCGTGCAGGCCGTAGCGCCACTTCGAGTCGTCGCTCCAGACGAGCGAGCGCATCGACGCGAGATCGGGAAACACGACGGTCGAGGCGCGCGCGATCGGCACCGAGAACGATGCGAAGCCGGGCGTGATGGGACCCTCCAGCTGCACGATACGGGTTTGCAGGTCACGTTCCGGGGCGTTGGGGTTCGAATTGGTCATGACGGGATCGTTACTGAAAAGGGACACGCCGCCGATCATCCGGTGGCGCGATGCGGAAAGGCGTTACTCGCCGATGATGACGTTGCTCGTGCCGCCGAGCGTTCTTCGGCGGCGCAGGCGGAGCCGGTTCCAGCGAAGGTGCGGCGGGCGCGGGACGACTGCCGCTCATCGGTGGTAGCGTCTTGCCGGGCACGGCCGGATGCAGCGCGAACTCCTTGCGGATTCGAATCGTCCGGATTCATGCGCTCGCCGGACACACTGCCGTCTGCCGCGAACTTGCCAACCTAGTTGCCGGTTATATGCGTGCCGTCGTTCGATTCCTCGATCTCGAGCGTGTCGCCGTCGCGGTCGCCCGCAATGAGATACACCGCGGGATCGCTGACGAACTGATACTCGCCGTGCACGCCCGCCGGATCTTCCTCCGCCGATTTCGCGCCGAGCTTCATTATTTCCACCTGCCTGCCGCCCAGCGTGCCGACATAGCGCGGAAAACGCGCGCGTATTCCGGATTCGGCGTGAGCGGCTTCTTCGCCGGGGCAGCGCGAGTTCCTGAATTGCCGCCTGCGCGCCGTGCGAGTCCGGCGGCATCGGCGAATTTTGCAGCCAGTGCCACCGTCACTGTTACTGGGAAAATCAGCGCCGTGTACACACGCGGCGCCTGTGTGCTTCGAATCATCCTTCGTTTCCTTCTAGTACAAGACTCAGACGCGCTCGAAGATCGCCGCGATGCCCTGCCCGCCGCCAATGCACGTCGTCACCAGCGCGTAGCGTCCGCCGATGCGTTGCAGCTCGTACAGCGCCTTCACGGTAATGAGCGCGCCGGTCGCACCGATCGGATGCACGAGCCGTTCAGATTGATCTTGGCAGGATCGAGCTTCAGCTCCTGAGTGACGGCGAAGGCTTCGTTGGCTTCGATCACGTCGAGGTCGTCATGCTCAGGCCGGCACCGGGCCGATGCCCATGATCTTCGGATCGACGCCTGCGTGCGCGTACGCGACCAGTCGCGCGAGCGGTTTCGCGCCGCGCTCCATCAGCACGACGGCGGCAGCCACGTCGTTGATGCCGGATGCGTTGCCCGCCGTCACCGTGCCATTTTCCTTGGCGAATATGGGTTTCAGTTTGGCGAAGTCTTCGGTGGTCGCATTCAGGCGCACGTGCTCGTCCTGATCGAACACCGTGTCGCCCTTTTTGGACGCGAGCGTGATCGGCAGAATCTGGGGTCCTTGAAGTAGCCGGCCTCGATTGCCTTCGCCACGCGGCGATGCGATTCGAGCGCGAGCGCATCCTGCATCTCGCGCGTAATGCCGAACTTCTGCGCGACGTTTTCCGCGGTCACGCCCATGTGGATCTTGTCGAACAGATCGTTGAGCGCGCGTTGAGCGCGCCGATCATCATGTCGACGATGCGCGCATCGTCTATGCGCTGACCGAAGCGCGCGGCTCATGTTCTCCGCGCCGCCGCCGATGGCGACGTCCGCATCGCCGAGCAGAATGTGGATTGCGACGCCGACACGATGGCCTGCAGTCCCAAGCCGCACAGGCGGTTGACGGTGAGCGCAGGCGCATGCTGCGACACGCTGCCGTCGAGCGCGGTAACGCGCGCGAGATACGCGAGATACATGTCGCGCAGTTCGGTCTGGATGACGTTGCCGAACACGACGTGGCCGACTTCATCGTCCTGCACGTTCGCACGCGCCGAGGTCGGTCGGCGTGAAGTCCTTCAACGCGCCGCCGAAATCGCCGATCGCCGTGCGCACGCCGCTTACCACCACTTCCTGCTGCATATCGAGTTTCCGTTGGTTGGGTGTTCGTTTGATTATGTTCGACAAGCGCCGTGCGCGCTGATTCCGGCTTATTCCGCGAGCACCCGCTCGACGGTCGCCTTGTCGCGAATGGGTGCGACCGCGCCGAACCCTTGCATCGACAACGCCGCGGCGACATCGCATAGCGCGCGGCGGTGAACGGATCGTTGCCCGCGACGATGTGCGCGATGAACGCACCGCCGAAGCAATCGCCCGCACCGATCGCATCGACGGCCTGCACGACGTGGCCCGGCACCATGCGTCGTTCGTCGGGCGTGGCAATATACGCGCCTGACCGGCCGAGCTTGAGCGCGACGACCTTCGGGCCGAGCGATAGGAGCGCATCGACGATCGCGTCCTTGTCTTCGTGACCCGTGAGCACGGTCACATCGTCCCAGCTGGGCAAGCAGATATCGGTCAGCGGATCGCTTCCATCATCACGGCACGAGCGCGCGAGCGGCCAGAGCTTCAGGCGCAGATTCATATCGAAGCTGACCTTCACGTCGTGCGCGCGCATGGTCGATGGCCGCGAGCGCCGCATCGTACGCGGACACGCCGATCACCAGACTGATGCCCGACAGATGCACGACCTTCGCCGCCGCAATCGTGTCGCGCGGCAGATGCGACGGCGCATAGCGGCGCTGCCGAGCCAGTGCGCAAGTAATCGAAGCGATGCCCGTTCTCGCCATGCGACACGAAATAGACGCCGTCGGCGCATCGTGATCGACGCGCACCGCCGACGTGTCGACGTTTTCGCTGCGCCACAGATCGAGCAGCAATTGCCCGAAGTAATCGTTGCCGACCGCGGACACGAAGCCCGTCGCCGCGTCCTGCCGCGACGCCGCGATCAGAAAGTTCGACAAGTCGCCGCCGAAGCCCTGAAGGTAATTCGACTCGTCACGCTTCGATTGATTGAATTCGACCATCGCCTCGCCC
>JAQFVJ010000229.1 GCA_029439525.1 Caballeronia sp. BR6202001591004 | reverse complement strand
GGGCGGACGACGCCACCCGACTTTCAGATCGCCGGTGATTTCGAAGCGCCGCCCGATCGCCTCGGAGACTTTGTCATCCAAGAAGGGTCGCAGCCGGTTCCAGTCGAACGTCAGAAAAATGACAACGAGAATCGCAATGAGAAGCAGCAGAATGCCGAAAAACCACGCGACGATATTGCCGATTCTCCTTCCCGTTCAGGCTTCCGCCATGTCCGCTCCATGTTGTTTTTTCTGATTATGCGAGGTGCGGCACATAGTGTGCTCGCATGCCGCGACAGCGTGCCTGCTGTCGCGCTAATGTCAGGTACGCGGGTTATCCGTAAGATGTCGGCTCACCAGAATCGAAACCCGTCCTCATGTCCATCGAGCTCGTCGCCACGCATGGCGTCTCGCAGCGCGACTCTGCGCACACTCGCGCTGCTCGACGTGTGCGATGCCGGTTATGTCACGTGGCGCAGCGAGCGGATCGTGCGCACGGGCATTCCGGCTTACCGGCGGCGCGTCGGGTATATCGCGCAGCGGCCCGCGATGCTCGACGGCAATGTCGAGGACAACCTGCGTTATCCGTACACACTCAAGACCTATCGGGATGTGCGGTTCGATCGTTCTGTTGCGATGCAACTCGCGCATCCCGCCGGACGCGGCACGGATTTTCTCGATAAACTCGCGGGCGATCTGTCCGGCAGCGAAGCGCAGATTGCACGCGCTGGTGCGCGTGCTGCAACTCGCGCCCGATGTGCTGTTGCTCGACGAGCCGACCGCGTCGCTCAATCCCGTGTCGGCGCGCGCGATCGAAGCGCGGGTCGGCGCGTGGTTCGATGGTGACCAGTTGCGCGCCTGCATTTGGGTATCGCACGATCACGAGCAGGCGCGGCAAGCGCAAACGGAGACGGCACGATGAGCGGCTTCAAGGACCTGAGCCTCTTCGATCTCGCGCTCGTCGCGATGCTAATCGTCGTGAACGGTACGCTGTCCGTCGCACTCAATCTCGGGCTGGAACGCAAGCTCCTGATCGCGGCGGTGCGCACCGTCGTGCAGTTGCTGTTGATCGGCTACGTGCTCGGCTGGATGTTCACGTTCAACCACACTGGTATGTCGGTGCTGCCGCTGATGACGGTGATCGCCGGCCTCGCCGCCTCCGACGATCGCGGACGGCGCACGCACGATCGCGGACGGCGCACGCACGTGGGACAACGGGACAGCATCATGTCGATCTGGGGCAGTTCGTGGCTGATCGGCGCGTTCGGGTTGTTCGTCGTGATCCGCATTCACCCGTAGTACGAGCCGCAATACGCGATTCCGATTCTCGGCAACACTCTCACGGGCGTGTCGCTCGGCATCGAGCGCACGCATGACTGAGGAGTTGACCTCGGGACGCGCGGCGGTGGAAATGTCGCTCGCGCTCGGTGCGCTGGGAAGCTGCGCAAGGGCCTGCACGCTAGATCGTGCGCGCGGGCATGATTCCGACCTTGAACGCGATGGCCGCGGACTGGTCAGCCTGCCCGGCATGATGACGGGCCAGGTGCTCGCCGGGCAATCGCCATTACAGGCGGTGCGCTATCAGATCGTCATCATGTTTCTGATCGCGGCGGCGTCGGCGCTCGGCGTGGTGGGCGCGGTGATGCTGACGTACCGGCGGCTGTTCTCGCCGGATCACCGGTTCATGGCGTCGAAGCTGATCGAGCGGCGGGCGAAGAAGCGCGCCGCGTGGATGATTACTCTCCGTCGTAGGCTCTTTGCAGCGCCGCGATATCGAGCTTGATCATGGTCATCATCGCGGCCATTGCCTTTTTGATGTCTTCTTCGGAGACGGGCTTGGCGACGGTGGACATGTTCTTCGGCTCCAATTGGGATTTTCGAGGCGCGGCCCGGGAGTGGGCTGGCTCTCATACCCTACAACGTTTGAGTGTCGCGTCAATCGACATCTTTGCTTATGAAAATTTGCAAAATGTTTTGGGTTCTTTTGGGGGGCGTGCAAGGGGCTGCTGGTTTTGGTTGTTTTATGCAGTAGGCGCCGTGCGCAAAAAAATCACCCATTAGCCTCCTCCGCCAGAGCCTGAATCAACGACTCGAGCCTCGAGAAATTAACCGGCTTGGTCAAATGATCCCGAAACCCGGCTTCACGGCATCGCCGAATATCCTCGTCCATTCCATAACCAGTAATAGCAACAGAAGGCTTATCCGGCTGCAACCGGGTCCAGGCCTGTGCGATATCGAGCCCACTGCCATCCGGCAGTCCAATATCGCTGACGAGCAAATCAAACGGCCCACCATGAGCAAGATCGAGCGCGCTCGCGACCGTCGTCGCGACATGCACCCGATGCCCGAGCATCTCGAGCACTTCGGCCATAGCAGAAGACGTCTGCTCGTTATCCTCCACAAGCAGCACCTTGAGCGACCGCACATGTTCCTCGCGCGCGACCGCCGGCAACGGCGCGGCTTCGTGCGCCGGCTGAATACGCGCGAGCGGCAAAGTCAGCGTGAAACGCGCGCCGGCGTCCCGCCCTTCGCTATACGCTGACAGCGTGCCGCCATGCTTCTGCGCGAGCGTGCTAGCAATCGCCAGACCGAGTCCGAGACCACCGAACGAACGCGTAATCGAAACGTCGGCCTGCTCGAAAGCCGAAAAGATGCGCGGCAGCGCTTCCGCACTGATGCCGATTCCGCTGTCCGTCACCGACACCGCGATAGTCGTCTCGTCGGGATTCCACGTGCGGACCTCGATGCGCCCGCCCTCCGGCGTGAACTTCACCGCGTTCTTCATCAGATTCCAGACGATCTGCTGCAAACGCGCCGCATCCCCCAATACAACGACACGCGCCGCATCGAAATGCGTCTCGAGCGTGAGCGTCTTGACGCGCAGATCGGCTTCCGACATGTCGAGCGCGCTGGTGAGCAGCGTATCCAGCGCGACGCTCGCGAAATTCAAACTCAGCTTGCCGCGCGCGATGCTGGTGAGATCAAGCAGATCGTCGATCAAACGCGCTTCCAGTTCGACATTGCGGCGAATCAGATCGAGTGTCGGACTCGCCTCGGGCGACAGCGAATGCTTCATCTCTAGAAGACGCACCGCTGCAAGAATCGGCGTGAGGGGCGTGCGCAATTCGTGCGACAGCACCGCCAGAAAATGGTCCTTCGCGCGATTCGCCGATTCGGCCTGATCCTTCGCGAGACGAAGCGCATCGGCGGCCATGTGGGCATCGGTCGCGTCGCGCACGATCTTCGAAAAGCCGATCAGCTCGTTCTGTTCGCTGCGAATCGCCGTCGTCACGCCCGATGCGAAGAACGAATGGCCGTCCTTGCGCCACAGCCAGCGGTCGTCGCTCGCGCTGCCTTCACGGCGCGCCGCGTCGAGCTCGTTGTCGAACACGCCCGTTTCGCGATCTTCCTGATTATAGAAGATGCTCGCAGACTGACCGAGCACGTCCTGCGCCGGAAAACCCAGAATGCGTTCCGATGCCGCGTTCCACGTGCGAATGCGCCCTTCGGGGTCGAGTGTGATGACCGCGTAATCCTTCAGCGCATCGATCAGCAGACGGAAATGCGTCTCCGTCTCGCGCAGCGCGCGCTCGACCGCGATGCGCTGCGCACGCTCCGCCGCCTCCCGCATCGCGCGGCGCACCACCGCGGGCAGGCGCTGCAAACGCTGTTTGAGCACGTAGTCGGTCGCGCCGCGCTTGAGCATGTCGACCGCATGCTCCTCGCCGAGCAGACCCGACACGAAGATGAACGGCGTGTCCGGCGAACGCTCGCTCGCGATCGACAGCGCTTCGATGCCGGAGAACGTCGGCATCACGAAATCGGCGAGGATCACGTCGAAGCGCTTTTTCCCCAACTCGGCGATGAAGTTGGTCGAGTCGTACACGATGGACGCATCGACCGCATAATCGGCGCGTTCCAGTTGGGCGATCGTCAGCTCCGCATCGAGTGCGTTGTCTTCGACGAGAAGCAGATGCAGCGGCTGCATGATCTAGGCGCCCTCGCAGATGAGCGGGCGCATTCGCGCATGGGAAGAGGAAGGAGCAGTCATGGGCGCGGCAATCATTGCGACGACGGCAGGCGGCGAAAGCGCGTCGAGCCAAGCGGCGGTTCGTTGAGCACGGCCCAGAACACGCCGAGATCGCTGATCGCCTCGACGAATTCCGCGAATTCGACCGGCTTCACTATAACGTTGACGCCCAGTTCATAGCTGCGCACAAGATCCTGCTCCTCGCGCGACGACGTCAGCATGACCACCGGAATGCTCTTCAGCGACGCGTTCGAGCGAATCATCCCGAGCACTTCGAGACCGTCGATCTTCGGCAGCTTCAGGTCGAGCAGGATCACGGCGGGATTGCCCGGCGCGCGATCCTTCCATTCGCCTTCGCTGGTCAGATAGTCGATCGCTTCCTGACCGTCGCGCGCGACGATCACCTCGTTCGCAAGCTGGCCCTTGTCGAGCGCGACGAGCGTCAGCTCGAGGTCGTTCGGGTTGTCTTCGACGAGCAAAATCGGTTTAAGCATGGTCTGGTCTTGATGTTGTTGGGGCCGTACCCGACGCGCCCGACGACGATGCACGGGCACCCGGCACGCCCACTACCGCCCCTTTCATATCGCGAAACACTACCGGCAGGGAGAAGAAAAACGTCGCGCCTTCGCCCAGCCGGCCTTCCGCCCACGTCTGCCCATCATGCCGCTCGACGATCCGTCGCACGTTAGCAAGGCCGATACCCGTGCCTTCGAATTCTTCCGCGCGATGCAGCCGCTGAAACACGCCGAACAGCTTAGCGCCGTATTTCATGTCGAAGCCGACGCCGTTGTCCCGCACGCCGATCACGTAATCCTCATCGTTGCGGGTCGCAAATATCTCGATTTTCGCCGATTCCCGCATTCTCGTATATTTCACCGCATTCGAAATCAGATTGCGCAGCGCGAGTTGAAGGAATGCGGCGTCGCCCATCACGCGCGGCAACGCCCCGATCACCCATTCGATGCGGCGCGACGCCGTGTCCTGCTCGAATTCCTGCACGATCAGCTGGACAATCTGGCCCAGGTCCACAGGCGCGGGCCGTAGCGCCGCGCGGCCCATCTGCGAAAACGTCAGCAGATCGTCGACCAGCATGCCCGCGAAGCGCGCCAAATCAAGCATGTTGTTGAGAAACCGCCGGCTTTTGTCGGACATGCGCTCGCCTTCGAGTTCGCGCAGCAAGTCCCCGTAGCCCGCGATATGACGCAGCGGCGCGCGCAAATCGTGCGACACAGAATAGGAGAACGCCTCCAGTTCCTTGTTCGCGCGCGCCAGTTCGGTGGCCAGTTCCGCGCGCTCTTCCGCGCGACGCAGGACGATGTTCAGCAGCGTACTGCGCAATTCCCCGGCGATTTCGATTTCGCCCGGACGCCACAGCGCCGAATGTCCGCGCACGGTTTCCAGCCACGGCGAAAAGCTCGTGCGCGGCGCGCTCGCGCCGTCCGCGCCGGTGACCTTGACCGGCTCGCCCGCCCACTTGATGGTCTGCATCAGTTCGGGCCTGAACCATAGCAGATAGTTGCGGAAGATCTGCGACACCGGCACCGCGAGCACACCGCACGCGCGGTCGATGTGCGCCTTCGCGGGCGGCCATTCGCGCGCGAGCGAGTCCGTGGACCACACGCCCGTGGTGTTTTCCGCGAGCCAGTGGGTCAGATCGCGCACGGTATCTTCGTCGGGCGTGGTGCCCATCAGCGTGATCTGATCGTTCAGCACGATTGCCGCGCCCGCCGAACGCGCGAAGCTCAGCACATCCTGCGGCACCGCGCGCAGGCCCGCGACAAAGTTTTCGTGCTCGCCCATCGCGCCGATGAGACGGCCCATCGTGCGGCGCAGGCCGGCGAGATATTCGCCCTCGGCACGCTCTTCCTTCGCTTCGATCTGCAGGGACAGCATGTGCCCGAGATGCTCGACCGCCACGCGCGTATTGAACGGCACGATATGCGGATCGTGATTGTGACACGAGATGAGACCCCACAGCTTGCCGCGCACGACGATCGACACCGACATCGATGCATGCATGTTCATGTTGCGCATGTACTCGAGATGCACCGGCGAAAAGCTGCGCCAGGTCGCGTAGGTGAGATCGGTTGCGCGACCCGTGAGCGGATTTCTCGGCGGCACCAGTCGCGCGGGCATGTAGTTCACGTCCGCGACTAGACGGATGCGATTGCGCAAATAGAGCGCGCGTGCCTGTCGGGAAATGTCGGAAGCCGGGAAAAACTGATGCAGGAACGACGCATAGTCCGGGCCGCGTTCTTCGGCGAGCACGTGGCTGCGGCCTTCTTCGTCGAAGCTGTAGAGCATCACGCGGCCGAAGCCGGTGATCGCACGCACTTCGCGCACCGCGAAATCGGCGAGTTCCTGCACGGTGGCCGCTTCCTGCAAACCGCGCGCGAAGGTGCGTGTGAGCGGGTACATCGACGCGAACGGATCGCTGCCCGCGACGGCCGCTTCCATCTCGACGATCAGCGTGCCGTCATGGCGATGCACCGTCACGTCGAAACGCGTGCCTTTCGACGCGGCCAATGTGCAATCGATCGCGCCGACGTAGAGGGGCGCATCTTCCACCTCGACATGACTCGCCGCATGCGCGATGCGCTTCGCCGCTTCCTCGCCGAACACGGCGGAAAGCGGCCGGCCAAGCAGCGCTTCCACGTGCTCGCCCGGTGCCGCGAGATTCTCGCTCGCCTGCACGATGGCGAGATCGTCCGACAGCGCGAGCAGATAGCCATACGGCCGGATGTCACCGGGAATGTGGATCGGCTCGGCATCGCAATCCTGACTGGCGACGCCGGAATTGAGCATGCGGCGATGTGCTTCGGCATCGGGTGGACCGGGTGGAGGACCATGGGCGCGTTCGTGAAAGTCGCTCATGCGTCGGCTCCCAATACGGCCTGCGCTTCCAGTTGCTCGGGACAGAGCCACGCATGCAGGCTCTCGAAAGTGGCGATGGCGGTGCTCACCACATCGTCGTATTGCTGCAACTCGGGCACGTTCGCAGCGGCGGTGGCCGGAAACGCGTTCCACATGCTGCCGGTGCGCGCGCCGTAGCCGTCGAAATAGGCATTGCCCTGACCCGGCACGAGGCCGAGCACCTGCGCGACATGCGGTGCAATGAAGCGGCCGCCGAGCGTGGAGCTTTCCATCACGCACATCGAACCGAAGGCCGCGCCGAAGTTGTGCAGCAACGGCAGGTCGTAAAGCGCATCGGCACGCGGG